>JBCCHN010000134.1:0-14436 GCA_039028695.1 Pseudomonadota bacterium | reverse complement strand
TCGCCAGGCATGGGGATGAGCTTGGCCCCGCCGCTATAAAACTCCGGCCCGCCGCATTCGTCCACATGGATGTGGGAGAGCTCATGGCAATAGATCGCCCCATAGGGTGGTGTAAGCACGGACAGGGCCAAGACATTGGCCGCTGTTCCCGTGGCCACCGGAAAGACGCGACAATCGCACTCAAAGAGGTCCTGGAATTGCTTTTCGAGACGCCGGCTGCCGTCGTCCCCGCCATAGGAGATTCGCGAGCCCTGATTGGCCTCGACAACGGCCGCCAAAATTTCCGGCGAGGCGCCGCTGGCGTTATCGGAAGCAAAGTCGATCAGCGCCTTTTCACCCTGCGATCCGTTCGTCATCGTTCCGGTCCTACCGTCATGCCGGCCGTGCGGATTACCGCCGGTCTTAGTTTTCTTGAAAGAGCAGGCTGCCGCGGGTCTGGCCCGTTGCCGGATCGATGAAAAAGACCCGTCGGCAATCCTTTTGTGCCGGCCCGTCGAAACGCAGCACAAGCTGATCCTCGCTCATGTGACTGGCCGCCAAGCGGCACTCAGCGGGCATGGAAAGGGCCACATCGCCAAACCCGCTGGTCTTATTTGTCCCGGCGCCGGAAACGATGCCATAAGCGACCAGAGCCAGGGCGACGATAATGGCAATGCCCATGACGATGATCAATGCAATGAGAGCCTTCATAAATCCAGACTCGCCCGCTTTTCGATTGAGATCAGATGGTTGTCATTCACGACAGGCTCTTATAATAGTCAGCCCCGCCAGGGACAATCTTTGAATTTTACAGGCTGGGGCCACTGCTTCGTGGACCAAAGATGTCGGACAAAAGGGAACAGCTTCAGGCAATCGTAAGCCCCGACCAAGCCGGCACTCGGCTCGACCGCTTTCTGGCCGACAGCCTGCCGAGCCTATCCCGCAGCCGGCTCAAAACCTTGATCGAAGGAGGCCAGGTTCGAGATGACAAAAATGTCATCCGGGATGCCGCCTTCAAGACCCAAAGCGGTCAAAGATTTGCCATCATTATGCCCCAGCCTCATCCTGCCGTTCCGACGGGTCAGGACATCCCCTTGGATATCCTATACGAAGATGAGGATCTGATTGTGTTGAACAAGCCTGCCGGACTGGTTGTCCACCCCGCCGCTGGAAATCCGGACGGCACCTTGGTGAACGCCCTGATCGCCCATTGCGGGGATTCCCTGACCGGCATCGGCGGCGTTCAGCGCCCGGGAATCGTTCACCGTCTGGACAAGGACACCAGCGGTATCATGGTGGCTGCCAAAAGCGATAAGGCCCACCGGGGGCTGGTGGAACAATTTTCCGCGCGGACGATCGAGCGGAGTTACACCGCCTTGGTCTGGGGTACGCCTCGGCCCCGGGCAGGAACCCTGACCGGAAACATTGGCCGGTCGCCCCGTAATCGCAAAAAAATGGCGGTCCTCAAGCATGGAGGCCGCGAGGCCGCCACCGCCTATCAGGTGGAGCGGGCCTTCGCCGATGACCGGGTCAGCCAGGTCCGCTGCCACCTTTTAACCGGCCGAACCCACCAGATCCGGGTTCATTTGAGCCACCAGGGCCATAGCCTCTTGGGAGATCCCCTTTATGGGGGCAACCAACGGCAAAAGGCCAAGAGTTTGCCGGGTGCCTTGGCCCCTGATTTGGCACCGGCCCTGGCCGGCCTCCATGGTCAGGCGCTGCATGCTTCAACTCTGGGA
Organism: Pseudomonadota bacterium; assembly: GCA_039028695.1. GTDB lineage: Bacteria > Pseudomonadota > Alphaproteobacteria > Kiloniellales > Kiloniellaceae > JANQKX01. Next base: position 12,718 of record JBCCHN010000134.1, on the reverse strand, counting down.
TTTTGCCATCCCGCAACCGGAAAAGACTTGAGATTCCAAACAAAATTACCATCTGATATAAGGGACTTGATCGGGGTTTTAGAAAAATTATAATTTAATCTTGACCAATTTGGTCGGATTAAATTCGCCTGCGTGTTTAGGCATCTTGTTCCTTAGTCGTTTGTTTGCAGTAGTTTGTTTGCAGTAGCTTCACCAAGTAGGGAGTGATGGACATGTCGACAGCAAAAGTTCCAGTGCTGGTTCCAGAAGGAAATCTGAGCTCGTATCTGCAGGAAATTCGCAAATTCCCCATGCTGGCGCAGGATGAGGAATACATGCTGGCCAAGGCTTGGCGCGAACGCGAGGATGTGGAATCCGCCCACAAGTTGGTCACCTCGCACCTGCGCTTGGTGGCCAAGATCGCCATGGGATATCGGGGCTACGGCCTGCCCTTGTCCGAGTTGATCTCGGAAGGGAACGTGGGCATGATGCAGGCGGTAAAGCGCTTCGACCCGGAGCGGGGCTTCCGCCTGGCCACCTATGCCATGTGGTGGATCCGGGCCTCGATCCAAGAATACATTCTGCACTCCTGGTCCTTGGTCAAGATGGGCACCACAGCCTCGCAGAAGAAGCTGTTCTTCAATCTGCGCAAGCTCAAGGGGCAGCTGAAAGCCTTCGAGGACGGAGACCTCCAGCCCGAACATGTGTCAAAAATCGCCGACACCCTGGGCGTGCCCGAGCAAGACGTGGTCTCCATGAACCGACGTCTGGCCGCCCCCGATCATTCCCTGAACGCGCCTTTGCGGATTGATGGAGATGGGGAATGGCAAGATTGGCTGGAAGACGAAACCGACAATCAAGAAGAGATGCTGGCTGAATCTGAAGAGATGGGCAAGCGGCGCGAACTCTTGACCGCTGCCATGGCCAACCTCAATGAACGCGAACAGCATATCTTGCGCGAACGGCGGCTCAAGGACGAGCCCACGACCTTGGAAGACCTCTCCCACGAATACGGCATCAGCCGAGAGCGTGTTCGGCAAATCGAGGTTCGCGCCTTTGAAAAACTGCAAAAGGCGATCCGCAACGCGGCCATCGAAGAACGCCTGGCCGGCGGATAAGCTCCAAAACCGTAAAAAAGATACCGGCCGTGGGACCCAGGCAGGGGTCCTACGGCGCCGTTTGAGCTTGAGATAAAGGCGGCTCCACCACTGTCTCGGCGGCGACTTCGTCATTCTCTTCTTCGACCGCTGTGTGCAGTTGGGCAAAGTAGCGGGCGTCCGCTGTAATCACGTCGTCTCCCCAGGCTTCTAACAAATCACGCTGCTTTTGCTCCAGCGCATCCAAGCGTGCATCGATTGTACCGCGGTGGTATTGGGCGACGCCAAAGGCGGAGACTAAATAGATGACCCATCCAAAGGCGGCAAAAAGGTAGGCGGTGAGCCAGGTGGTGTTATCCTGCAGCAAGGCCAACATGGTGGTATGACTGTGCCCAACCTCCCAAAGGGTTACCAAGGCCGGCAAGCTGCCACAAATGTTCAGCAAACCGATGGTAAGCGTCAGGTGCTTCTGCTGAGCCCGTTCGGCAAAAAAGGCAAAGATGGTAGGGGCCATGGAAAAACAAAGCAAAATAGCTGTTGGCCAAAGCACGACCATCAGCGGCAAGCAAAAACATGCGCCCATAACAAGTGACTTTTTAGCGGACCCACTCTGTTGTCTAGCCGCTTTTTTCACTTTTACATTTTCCGCCATTATCGACCTCGAAGTTCTTGCCCAATTTTTTCCAAATCACTTCTTTCTATTTACGTGACATAAATGACCGTCATTACCAAAAAGGCGAAACTGGCCGCCACTGCCGATATCGCCGTTGCCACGGGGCGAGCTAATCGCTTGACATAGGTCGGCTCGGTCAATCCGCCAGCCCGGATCCAAGCCATCTCGCGGGCGCAGGTCAAAAACATGGCCTGGGCTTGCTCAAAATTCAGATTGTCCTGTTGGCGGGTCCGGATATCGTCGATCAGGTAAAACAGGCCGTTCAGGCTTCCTTCTTGGACCTCCCACTCCATGGACTCTCGCAGCTTCTCGCGGGTCGCCCGGCTGCGATAGGTTTCCAAAACCGGCTCGCAGAGCGAAGAAAACCAGCCGGTTAGGGCACAAAGGCGTGGAGGCCCAAAAGCCCGTTGCCCTTCGCTCAACAGGCGTAACATATCCAACCGATAGTTCGCCTCATTGCTTTGATCGTTCAATCCCCTAAGGATTGCTTCGGGCATGCCGATATGACGTGCCGCCAAAAAGGCGACAATATGCCGATCGATCGGGGTCTGATCTCCTGAGATAGAGGGGGCCAAACGATCCAGGGCCGAAAGCACCGAACGGATATCCGCCACAAAGCCGCCGTCCAGCAGCGGGCTGAGACAGGGCATGCTCGGATTGTAGTCGTAGAGAACCCGCTCTAATCCGTAGCCAGGGCGATCCTGAAGCAGCCGCCGCAGGCCCACGTCATAGGTTTTCTTATAGGAGTTATATTCAGGCCGCACGGTCAGTTGACAGTCGATCCAGGCCTGGCCAATGCGCCCTTTGAGAATCTCCACAACCTGCCTGCGGGTGTCGGGATCATCAAACTGGACCATAAGCAGGCGGAAAACACCGTCGATCTTAGCGGACAAGGATCGCAAGCGAAGGGGCGCCGCGGGGTGCAAGGCCACCAGCGCCATGGCCAAAGCACGGTCGCTTTCCCCGCCGCTGTCCATTGACTCGCCCGCCTGCGCCGATGCTATTTGAATGAGGTTGGCCTTTTTCTCGTCGGACAGACTGCGCCGTACCCAAAGCTCGAGCTGGCCGTTGCGCACCACTTCGCAGGCGGCGTCCCAATTCTTGGCCAAGGCGTAGGCCAGCAGCTCGGCGGAATTGTAGGTCACGTTCAGGAACTTGAAGCCCCGTTGCGCCCGCTTGGGCAGCACAGGTTGCTTGGGGCTCAGGTGACGACCATTCAACCACAGGCCGACATCGTCGGCGGTCCAACGTTCTTCAGGATTGTCGCACAAGAGACCGCGCAGGATCTCGACCATGTGTAAGGAAAGACGAGTCTTTGAAACCAGGGTGGCGTAGGACCCGCGCTCGATCTTTGAGGTGACGATCTCTTCGTCGGTCATGTTGGGGATCGGATTGCCCCCGTGCATCAGGACAAGGATCAGCACCCCCAATGCATAAAGATCATCGGCGGTGGTGCCATTGCCCCGCCCGGCCGGATGGGACAAGGCACTGTCGATGGGCTCATACAAAACCGGCTGACAAAAGGCAGGGGGACCTGATAGGCACTCCCCCAAGATGACCTCGCGCTGGGACGGGTCAGCATAAAAAATATTATCCAGCCGAATGGCGCGATGGGTCAGGTTGCGATCTTCCAGATCCCGAAGAAAGGGTGTCAAGGAAAACAGCAAGACGTCGCGAATTTGTTCTTCTCGCCATGGCTCAAAGGTCTCTCCCAGCAGCTGATCCAGTCGGGGTCCCTTTGGCTTTTCAAAGATTAGTACCGGTAGATAGCGGCCTTCCGGCGGCCAAGGCATCACATCGAAGTCTACCGGCATTAATGCTTTGGTGCTTTGCAAGCGTATGAAAGAGATAACAGCATCCGCCCGGAAGTCGGTTCCCCGATGGCAGACTAAGGCAAAGAGCGGCACACCTTCCCCGGACAGACGTTTGGCGACGAAGGCCTTGGCGCCGCAGGGAGAATCCAGATCGGGTAGGCTTTGATCGGTAAAAACCTGATACCGATCCTTTACAACAACCCCTGTGGCCGAATGCGCGGCCACGCCCGGATCAAAGGGGGACTCTGGATTGATTTCCGCCATAGCCTCCAAAATAGCCTCTCAGGAATTTCCTGTTTGAAATCAGTGTTTTCAGCATAGGATTGGCATCGGTCGCAGCACCCTGCCTTGACGCTTTAGTAAACAAAAATATGGCAAAGAAGAGGTTAACGCCGGCCGACTAAACGGTGCCGACCCAAGGCAAGGCTTAGCGATCAAAAAGAACGCGGGCGTTGGGGCTATCAGCCTTTAAAGGGATCTCGCACCAAGATGGTGTCGTCCCGCTCCGGCGAGGTGGACAAGAGCGCGATGGGCACCTCAATGAGCTCTTCGACCCGGCGAATGTACTTTACTGCCGAGGCGGGAAGATCTGCCCAGGAGCGCGCTCCCTGGGTGCTTTCGCCCCACCCCGGCATGGTCTCATAGATGGGCTCGGCAGATGCCTGCTGCTTGGAGGAAGCGGGCAGATAATCAACCTCCTGCCCATCAATCCGATAGCCCTTACAGACCTTGAGCTCAGGTAAACCGTCCAGCACGTCCAATTTGGTAAAGGCGATACCGTCGATGCCGCCAATGCGGGCGGTTTGCCGAACCAAGACCGCGTCAAACCAACCGCAGCGGCGGCGCCGGCCGGTGACCGTGCCGAATTCCCGGCCCCGCTCGCCCAAGCGTTGGCCGACCTCATCCTCCAATTCCGTGGGGAAAGGGCCGGCCCCGACCCGGGTGGTATAGGCTTTGGTGATCCCCAGAACGTAATCCAGAGCGTCCCCCGCCACACCCGAACCAGCCGCGGCTTGCCCTGCCAAGGTGTTTGAGGAAGTTACAAAGGGATAAGTGCCGTGATCGATATCCAAGAGGGCACCCTGGGCGCCCTCGAAAAGGATACGCTGATCCCGCGCCCGCGCGTCATAGAGCCGCTGCCAAACCCGATCGGCGAAAGGCAGAATTTTGGGTGCGACCTCTTGGAGCTGGGCCAAGATCTCGTCCCGCTCCATGGGTGCCTCCCCCATACCCTTGAGCACAGTGTTGCCATAAAGCAAAATTCCGTCCAGGCGTTGAACCAAAAGATCCGGATCCGCCAAATCGCAAACCCGTACCGCGCGACGGCCCACCTTATCTTCATAGGCCGGGCCGATGCCCCGCCCCGTGGTGCCGATTTGTACACCGCCCCGCAGTGCCTCCCGCGCCCGGTCGATCCTGGCATGAAGGGGCAGGATCAGCGCGGCATTCTCGGCAATCTTTAGGTTTTCCGGCGACAAGGCGACACCCTGGCCCCGCAGGCGATCCATCTCTTCGACCAAAGCCCAAGGATCGACCACCACACCGTTGCCAATCACCGACAACTTACCCGGCCGGACCACGCCCGAGGGCAAGAGGGACAGCTTATAGGTGACGTCCCCCACAACCAAAGTGTGCCCGGCATTGTGGCCGCCTTGGAAGCGCACAACCACGTCCGCACGCTCCGAGAGCCAGTCGACAATTTTTCCCTTTCCCTCGTCGCCCCATTGGGAGCCGACGACCGCCACGTTGGCCATCTTTTAAGATTCCTTTGCTTCTTTTGAAGGGTCACCCGTCAGCGGCATCGCCTGATTGTCCTGAAGGATATGGCTACAGCCGAGGCGACGGGCTTCCTGAGTTGCATCCGAGTCGTCCCCCAAAGCGGACACGGTGACCCAGCCGTCACCCCGCAAAGCGGCCGCCCGGGCTGCATCATGACCGAAGGGCAGATAGACTCGATCTGGTGCCGTTGCGGGACCCAGCGCGCGCAACACCGTATCCATGAAGAGGGAAAAGCCGGTCGCCGACTCACCTGCGCTTTGCTGTCCGACGGGCCGGGATTCGTAGCGCCCGCCTCGGCCCAGCTCACCGCGCACCCCTTTGGCAAAAAGGATGAAGCTGGTGCCGGTTTGATACTCAAAGCCGCGATGCTCCACCGGATCCAAGGTCAACTCCAAATGGGGCGCCTGCTTTTTCAGGAGATTGACCACATCGGCCAGGCGGGCCACCGCCTGGGTCGCCGACGGCGGCAGGTCAAGGGCCTGGATGGCGCGGAGTGAGGCCTCTGCCGGCCCCGCCGCCTGCAATAGACTGATAAAAACCTGATGGTGCGGGCCGGCCAATTCGGAAACCGACGCCGCATCCTTGCGATCCAAGGCCGCTCTTAGATCATGGGCCAGCCCGTCGTCCAGGCCCAAATCGCGGGTCAGACCCCCCACCAGGGGCGGCATATTGATGTCCAAGGACAGCCCCTCGATCCCAAGCTGACGCAGGGAATCGGCGGCCAAAAGGGCCACCTCCACATCGGCTTCGGCTTGGGAGGCACCGATCAGTTCCGCGCCGACCTGGGCGAACTGACGCTCCGGCCGCAATTGGCTACCGCGCACCTGCAACACCTGGCCGCTGTAACAGAGGCGCAAAGGACGGGGGCTTTTTTCGAGACGGGTTGCGGCGATGCGCACAATCTGCGGCGTCATATCCGCCCGCAATCCCATCATGCGATGACTGATGGGATCCATCAGTCGAAAGGTCTGACTGGAAACAGCAGCGCCGGTGCCGGACAGCAGGCCTTCCTCAAACTCTAGCAGGGGCGGCTTGATCTGGTCGTAGCCCTGTGCCTGGAAATGGTGCAGCAGCTGGCCGATCACCCGAAACTCGTGAGCAGCCGAGGGCGCGAGCACATCGCCCAGGCCAGCCGGCAAGAGTCCTTTTTCTGCTTGTTCGGTCATGGTCAATTTTCAAGGATTACCCTTGCCTCGCCCCTTCCCTCAGACTACGAAGCGGGAGACAATTGACCACAGCCGCTTCGGAGTAGTGACTACAGCCTTTGACCCGCCACGGCAAAGGAAAATTCCGCCATGCCCCCGCACGAAGACCCCTCTTCCCCCCACGCATCCCGGTGCGCGCCCGGTGGCAAACCGCCGGCTCAACCTGACGGGAACGGTCCCTGGCATCTAACGGTTGCCTTTTTCGACCGCTTTTTGGGTCTATGGCTGGCGGCGTCAGGGGCCTTGCTGGTGGCCGGGTGGCTGTTGCCCGTGATGACCATCAACACCCTCCTGGTCTTTTACGACGAGGTATCCATTCTCGAAGGGGCCCGCCGCTTGCTGGAGAGCGGCGATTATCTCCTCTTTGCCCTGATTCTGCTTTTTACCGTGGTTTTCCCACTGGGCAAGCTGATTCTGGCCTTTTGGACTTGGCTCAGGCTCCGCCATTTAAGCGGATCCCTGCCAATTGCCTTGAGCTGGATCGAGGCTTTCGGCAAATGGTCCATGCTCGATGTTTTCGTGGTGGCTCTCTTGGTAGTGATCTTGAAGATTTCCTTGGTCTCGGACGTGACGGTGCACGCGGGACTCTATGTCTTTACCGCCGCGGTGGTCTTGTCCATGGTGGCCGTCGGCCGGGTCATCGCCCTCGCCAAGGCAGCCGTGCAACACGAAAGCAGCGTTAAAAGCTAAGGGGTGTCGCTTGCTTGATGTGGGGCAAGCGCCGAACCGCGGCCAGGACCTTGGGATCGATCACCTCATCCAATTCGATAAGCGCCAAGGCATCCCCTCCCTGAGAGGCGCGCCCCAGATGGAAGGTGGCAATGTTTACGCCCGCATCGCCCAAGGTAGTCCCCAAGGCACCGATCAAGCCAGGCTTATCCTCGTTGGTGATATATAGCATGTGAGAAGCCAGTTCCGCCTCGATGGGAATGCCCTTAATCTCAACCAGGCGCGGCTTGTCCCCGCCAAAGAGGGTTCCCGCCACCGATCGGCTGCCGCGCTCAGTCGTCACCGTAACCCTGATAAGGGTCTGGTAGTCGCAATCCCGTTCATGGCGCACAGAGGCCACGTCGATATCCCGCTCGCGGGCGATCACCGGAGCATTGACCATGTTCACCGAGTCCAGGATCGGCCGCAGGATGCCAGTCAGCGCCGCTTGGGTCAGGGGTCGGATGTTCAAGTCGGCCACGTCGCCCTCATATTCGATCACCACCTTGCGCAGGCCGGTAAGGGTCAACTGGCCGGCAAAGCTCCCCAGAAGTTCGGCCAAGCGCATATAGGGTGACAGGCGCTCGGCCTCCTCCGCGGTGAGCGAGGGCATGTTGAGCGCGTTGGTGATGGCCCCCGTCATCAAGTAGTCGGACATCTGCTCGGCCACCTGAAGTGCTACTTTTTCCTGCGCTTCGCTAGTGGCGGCGCCCAAATGCGGGGTGGCGACGATACCCTCCAGACCAAAAAGGGGATTGTCCCGGGCCGGCTCCTCGTCAAAAACATCCAGCGCCGCGCCGGCAACCTGGCCGCTTTCCAAGGCCTCCTTCAAATCCGCTTCAGCGATCAACCCGCCCCGGGCACAGTTGACGATGCGCACACCGGGCTTGGTTTTAGCCAGCGCCGCCGCGTCAAGGATGCCCGCCGTTTGCTCGGTCAGGGGCACATGCAGCGAAATGAAGTCGGCGCGCCGCAGCAGCTCGTCCAGTTCCACCTTTTCGATGCAAAGATCCCGCGCGCGGTCCGGCGACAAAAAAGGATCATAGGCCATCACCCGCATCTTCAAACCAAGGGCGCGTGTCGCCACGATGGAGCCGATATTGCCGCAGCCGATGATGCCCAGTTGCTTGCCGGTCAGCTCCACGCCGAGGAACCGCGATTTCTCCCACTTGCCTTCTTGGGTCGAGCGATCGGCGGCCGGAATTTGCCGGGCCAAGGCAAAGAGCATGGCAATGGCATGCTCGGCCGTGGTGATGGAGTTACCATGCGGTGTGTTCATCACCACCACGCCCCGTGCCGTCGCCGCTCCCAAATCCACATTGTCCACGCCGATACCGGCCCGACCCACCACCTTCAACTTCTCCGCCGCGGCAAGAATGTCAGCCGTTACCTTGGTGGCAGAACGAATGGCCAAACCGTCAAAGGCCCCGATTCTCTTAGCCAGGTCAGCGGGGCTAAGCCCCACCTCAACCTCAACCTCAAGCCCACGCTCGCGAAAAATCTCCACCGCCTTGGGGCTCAGGGAATCGGAAATTAGAACTTTGGGCATGGATCGCCTTTTCGTTTAGGTTACGTGCTCCGACCGAACAACAGCCTGCGCCCAGCCCAGCCATGGCAATAGAAGGGACATATCTAAAGGGTCAACCGTGGCACCGCCCCAAAGGCGCAAGCCCGGTGGGGCATCGCGGTGGGCGCCGATGTCGTAGGCCGCGCCCGCGTCCTCCAAAAGTGTCACCATTTTCTTGACCGCGGCCCGTTGCGCTGGTTCATCAAGGGCGGTGAACCAGGGCGCCACGATCTTGAGGCAGATGGAAGTGGAAGAGCGGCAGGCGACATCCCTGGCCAAAAAGTCTACCCAGTCCGTGGCACCGACCCAGGTGGATACCGCCGCCAGGTTGGCTCGAGAGCGTGCAATCAGAGCCGGCAAACCACCCAACCCTTCGGCCCAGGCCAAGGCGTCCAAGATGTCTTCCACGCAGAGCATCGAGGGGGTGTTCAAGGTAGCGCCGCGAAAAACATCCTCTTGCAGTTTGCCGTTCTTGGTCAGGCGAAAAATTTTCGGCAGGGGCCAAGGGGGGCGATGGTTCTCTAGACGCTCAACGGCACGGGGACTGAGGGCCATCATGCCGTGAGCCCCCTCGCCGCCCAGCACCTTCTGCCAGGACCAGGTGACCACATCCAATTTTTCCCACGGCAAGTCCATGGCAAAGGCCGCCGAGGTGGCATCGCAAATGGTCAAACCCTCCCGGTCAGACGCGATCCAGTCCCCGTCGGGCACGCGAACGCCCGAAGTGGTGCCGTTCCAGGTAAAGACCACATCCCGGTCCGATGCCACGGCCGAGAGATCGGGAAGCTCCCCATAGGGCGCGTCCAGGACCCGCAGGTCGCTCAGGCGCAATTGGTCGGCGGCATCCTTGGCCCAGGCTTGCCCGAAGGATTCCCAGGCCAAGACATCCACGCCCCGGGCTCCGAGCAGGTTCCAGAGCGCGGACTCGACCGCGCCCGTATCCGATCCGGGCACGATGGCCAGGCGATAATCGGCCGGCATTCCTAGTAACGCGTGGGACCGATCGATTACCTCCGCCAACTTAGCGCGGGCCGCAGGGGTCCGGTGGGATCGGCCCAGATAGCCCTTTTCCAGGACCGCCGGCGTCCAACCCGGCCGTTTGGCGCAGGGGCCGGTGGAAAAGCGAGGATTATTGGGCTTTTGGGCCGGCGCACCGATTGCGGCCTTGTCTTGGGGATCGGTGGCCCTGATGGCCTCAGTTGTCATGTGAAAAAGTCCTTCTCGCGGGCCTTCAATCAAGTCTCAAACCAGCCCATGGAACTCTCATCTTAGCACTATGCTGCACCGCGTCAAACGGGCTCGTCCGATAAAGGAACTTCCAACTTTTACGCCGGTGGAGCCAGTTTTGCAGTGCAACAGCAATGCAGGGTAAGGCCGCCTTTTTTACGTCAGGTTCCCGGCTCGCGCCGTAAGAGGAACTGAATGGCTTGAAAGGTCATGACGGTCTCGCCGTCCTGGTTCGTCACCACATAGCCCATACGCAAAATTCCGCGATCCGGGCGGGATTCGGACAGACGTTTTTCCAAAACCTCTGCACCTACCGTGATGGTATCACCGGGACGCACCGGGCGGGTCCAGCGCAGCTCGTCCAGACCGGGCGAACCTAGCGAGCAAGCATTGATGATCTTTTCCTGGTAGAATAGGCGAAACGCCAGGGCCAAGGTCTGAAAGCCTGACGCGGAAAGACCACCAAAGGGTCCTGTCTCGGCAGCCAACTTGTCGATGTGAAAGGGCTGCGGGTCGTAGAGCAAAGCAAAATCGAGGATCTGCGATTCGCTGATGGTGGCGCCACGGCTTTGAAAACGCTCGCCCACTTGAAAATCCTCAAAATAGCGGTCGGTCATCTAGAGCTTTCTCAGGTTCATTTCCATATAGCGCACATCGGCTTCCGGGTTGTGGTAGTACGCCGGTATCTCATAAAAGCCCAGATCCGCATAGAGCTTGCGTGCCGCCGCCATGAAGCTGAGCGTATCCAGGCAGATTTTTTCATAGCCCGCCGCACGGGCCGCGCCGAGAACCTCCCGCACCAGGCGCTCGCCCAAGCCTTGGCCCCGAAAGGCGGGACGCACCCAAAGGCGCTTCATTTCGCACCGCCCCGGATCCAATGGTCTAAAACCGATGATGCCGGCCAGTTGATCGCCTTCTTTCGCCAGCCACAAACCGCCGCTCGGCGGCCCATAGCCCCCGGGCAGCCCGGCCAACTCCGCTTCAAATCCCTGAAAGCAAAGGTCCACTTGCAGCCAGTCTGCATACTCGCGAAAAAGATCCCGAACCGTGTCCATGTCCCCTAATTCTGCAGGGCGGATGGCGATTCCGGCGCAAGAACGGTCAGACAAATATTCGGCCCTCCAGATAGGGAACCACCCGACCGGATATGAGCACACGATCACGGCTCAGTTCAAGGCCAAGCGCGCCGCCCCTCTCGGACAATTGGCGCGCCGTCAACTTTGTCTTGCCGAACCGCTCAGCCCAATAGGGCGCCAGCACGCAGTGGGCCGAGCCGGTCACCGGGTCCTCGGGAATACCGGCGTGGGGTGCAAAATAACGTGATACCAGATCACAGGCAGCACCGGGCGCCGAGATGATCAGGCCATCGGAGGGCAAAGCCTTAACCTTAGCCAAATCCGGTGCGGCGGCGCGCACGGCCGCCTCGTTCTCCAGGACCGCCAGCATCTTGGCCTTACCCTTCAGCACCGCTTGAGGGACTAAGCCGACCGCCTCGGCAACGCCGCCCCCATCGTTGAACTCACTTGGCGGATCGGCGGGAAAATCCAAGGTGAACTTTTCACCCTCGCAGGAAACCTCCAAGGGGCCGGACCGGCTTTCGAAGCGGATTTGGTCGCAGCCGGGCTCCAGATGGCGGGCAATCACATAGGCGCTGGCCAAAGTCGCATGGCCGCAGAGGTCCACCTCGATCTTTGGCGTGAACCAGCGCAGTCCCCAATGCGCTTGAGTGCCCGAGTCCTGCCGCACAATATAGGCCGTCTCGGCCAGGTTGTTTTCAGCCGCGATTGCCTGCAAGGTCCGGTCCGGCAGCCAATCCGTCAGGGGGACAACGGCCGCCGGATTGCCGGCAAACAAGTGATCGGCAAAAGCGTCTACTTGATAGAGCGGCAAATCCCGAGTGTCCGTTTCAGCCATGGTCGTTTTTCTCCTTCTCCGATCGAACAGAGTTTACCTGGCAATGGCGCTCAGGGCCGCCAAAAGGGTTTTGCAGCCTCTTTGCGGGCCTGCTCGGGGGTAATACCCATATCTTCCAGATAGTTGCGCTCCAAGCGCGCCAAATGGGTGCGCTGGGACGCCCGCTGCTGCCATACCACCAAGAGGCTCCAGACCGCGCCGGGCAAAAGTTTGACTTTACGGCCGAAGCGTTCCTGAGACCCAAAATCCAAAAGCCGCGCTTCGGCCAGGGGTAATCGACCAATTGCCCTCATTGTACCCTCCTTTTTCGTGTAAAACGCCAATTTGTCTTGATACAATACATACTTTGTCCTACCATTTGAGGAGTCAATCTCTACATTGTCACCATGACAAAATGAGTTTAGGGCACAAATCAGGACACCCAGGACAAGATGGGTCACCATGACAAGCTGGACACCCGACCTTCCCGAGAGCGACAAGCCCCGCTACCAGGCTTTAGCAGATGCCCTGGCTGAGGACATATCCGAGGGCAAGCTACAGCCCGGCGACCGCCTACCGACCCATCGGGACCTGGCCTGGTCCTTGGGCGTGACCGTCGGCACAGTCAGCCGCGCCTATGCCGAAGCGGCACGGCGCGGCTTGACCAATGGCGAGGTGGGCCGCGGCACCTTCATTAAGGACCCCGGCGATGACACCCGCCATCTAGGACTTCATTTGGAAACCATGGAAGGGGCGGCCAGCCCGCCGGTTGACGC
>JBCCHN010000133.1:0-14608 GCA_039028695.1 Pseudomonadota bacterium | reverse complement strand
CGAATTCGACCTTTCCGATCTTTTGCAAGGGGCATTGGCGAGCAAACCCGATCACGAGGCCCTGCATTCGGCGGCGACCAGCTGGACCTGGCGGGAGCTGGACCGGGACTCGGACCGCTTGGCCGCCCAGTTGATCGCGCTGGGGCTGAAACCGGGTGACCGGGCGGCAACCCTCATGCCGAACCGCAACGTCTTGCTGGTTTTTTACATGGCATGCTTGAAGGCGCGTTTGGTGATCACGCCCTTGAACTATCGCTACATGGCGCCCGAGATCGATCATGCGCTGGAGGTGAGCGGCGCTTCAGTGCTGCTGGCCCATGCCGAGCGGGAGGCCGATCTGGCCAAGAGCGAAAGGACGCCGGATCTGCCCCTTGGTGTAATTCGCTACGGCAGCGCTGAGGGAGAAAACGTCAAGCAAGAAGGCCCCACACTGGAGGGCCTGTTGGCGGCAGCGGCTCCTGAGGTTACTTTGACCGTGCCCCAGCCAGACGATCCGGCCGTCATCTTTTTCACCTCGGGTAGCACCGGCAAGCCTAAAGGGGTCACCCACACGCGCCGCACCTATGGCGCAGTTGTGGCCAGCTCCGTTCAAAGCCACGCCATGACCGAGGTGGATGTGGTCCTGCCCGGCTCGTCGATCTCCCATGCCGGGGGCTTCTTTTATTCCTTCATGGCCCTCGCCAAGGGGGCGAAAATCGTCATGCCCCGCACCTTCGACGGGGACGAAATCCTGCCCCTGTTGCGGGAGCAAAAACCGACACTGCTTTGGATGCTGCCGGCGGCCTTAATCGCCTTGATGCATGACCACAACGCCCAGAGCGAGGATTTTTCTTCGGTCCGCCTTTGCACGTCCGGCGGCGACAAAGTGCCGGCCGAACTAGAGCGGGAGTTCACCGCTCTGGCGGGCTTTCCCGTCGATGAGATCTGGGGCATGAGCGAGATCGGCATTGCCACGGTCAATCCGCCGGCGGGCCTGAACAAGCTGGGCTCGGTGGGTCAGTTGGGCCCGGGTTACGAGGCCTCACTCCGCGACGAGGAGGGCAACGAACTATCCGTGGGAGAGCCGGGTCGCATGTGGATCCGGGCTAAGTCCAATATGATCGGCTATTGGAACCGGCCCGATGCCACGGCCGAGACCATCGTGGATGGTTGGCTCGACACGGGCGATGTAATGCAGGCCGATGAGCAAGGCTACTTTTGGTTCCAAGGGCGCAAAAAACAGATCATCATCCATGACGGCTCCAATATCTGTCCGCAGGAAGTGGAAGAAGCCCTGCTCGCCCATCCGGCGGTGGAGTCTGCCGGTGTGGTCGGTGTTCACGACCTGGTCCATGGGGAAAACGTGTGGGCCTATATCACCTTTTCGCCTGACGTTCTCAAGCCGGGTGAGAGTGCCCCCTCGCGCCAGGAGGTGGTGCGCTTTGCCCGCGAGCGGGTGGGCTACAAAGCCCCGGAGGTCATAAAGGTCTTGGAAGAGATGCCCCTAAACGCAACGGGCAAGGTGGATCGGGTCATCTTAAAGAAATGGGCGGCCGACCAGTTGGACGCGGATCATTGAGTTTGGCTTTAAGGGGGTGCGGCCCTTAACAAGGGGAAACTTTTTTGCCAAATTGAGGCAATCAAGTCTCTTGCCGATACACCACGATCCTCAGTCCGCAAAGGCCTTTTGCAGGCCGTCGGCAGGGTCCTTGCCCGCAATCCCGGTGCATCGATGGCCGATATCGTGCAGAAGGCGGGCGTTGGTCGGGCCACCCTCTATGGGCATTTTCTGGCCCGTTAATACCATTTGCGGGCCTTAAGGCTGGGCTCGCTGCGGCAGGCCGGCCGGATCACGACGCCGATTCTTCTCGATAGATCAAGGGCCGCACCGGGGCTCCGGGAAGTCTTCGAGGCCGCTGTGCCCGATGGCCCCCCGCAATTCGCTGCTAGATTTCTTGATTAATTGTTGGTAGGGGTAAGGAATACATATTTGCCCGTCCGGTGCCTGTGGGTGGCACGGATACACCCAGCGTAATTTGCCGCACGTCACGTCGGCATATTCACGCTACAGAGCAGGATCGGCACTATGCGAAAATTTCCCTCCATCATAATTGCCCTTTTTGCATTGGCAGGCTGCGACCAACCGAACGAGGATTTAATGCAACAAGGCTTAGCCAAAAGTGGCATGGCCGCGGCCCAGGCAAGTTGTTATGCCAGTTCTTTAGCCGGTGCTATCGACGGGGATGTTTATAACCAAATTGCCGAGGCACTCGATGGTGGGGCATCGGAGAAAGATGCGGTCAACCAAGCGCGGCGCAAATTTGGCGCAGACTTTCTAACGCCATTAAGGGACGCAAAAGGCGGTTGCACTCAATAAAAACCTAATAGGCAAAACCAAATAGGCTAGCGACCTAATTGGCTGTGCTTGCTTTTGCCAAAGTGATGAATCGTGTTGTTCCGGCTGACTAGAATGAGAGCGCCTGAAACAGCTCTTTAGAAATGAGATCGCATCGAAAGAAAGCAAACCTAGGGCTGGCACCGGGGGGGATCGGTGCACAAGGCGGCGCGCAATTTGTCGGCCCGCTCGGACAGGCGGGCATTATGTCGCCAAATGACGTGGTAGCCCCGCTCGGTTCGTGCCGTTTTATCGGTCAAACGCACCAGGGTGCCGGCGCTTAGATCCTGATCCAAAAGTCCGTCCCAGCCCAGCGCGACACCCATGCCACGGCGGGCGGCGTCGATGGCCAGGGGATAGCTGTTGGTCCACACCACTCGCCGACTGTCAGGCGCCGCTAGGCCCAAGTTGGACGCAAAGATCGTCCAATTCATCCAGGCCCAGCCTTGGTACTCGAATTCAATGAGGTCCGCATGGCTCAGACCATCGGGCTGTTCCACCTGGGGATTGGCATCGCAAAAGGCAGGGGAGGCCACCGGAAAGACCCGTTCCGGGATCAGCATGTGAGCGTCATAGCCATCCCAGCGGCCGTCCCCATGAATGATCGCCAGGTCATGGGTCACATCCAATAGAGCCTCGAACTGGTCCGAGGCCGTGACCCGAATGGGTGCATCCCCCGCCGCGCTGCGAAAAGCCGCCAGGCGCGCGGGCAGCCAGAGTTGAGCGATGGACTGATCGACGGCAAGGGTCACGGGCTCGTCCTGGGCGCTGGCCCGAACACGATCGCTGGCGGCGCGCAGGTGATCCAGGGCCACGGTTACGGAATTTTCAAGTTGCCGGCCGGCCGCCGTCAAGCGAACCGACCGGTGCCCGCGCTCGAAGAGGCCCAGGCCTAGACGTTCCTCGAGGCTGCGGATCTGCTGGGATACGGCCGAGGGGGTCACATTGAGCTCTTCTGCGGCGCGGGTGAAGCCGCCGAGCCGGGCAGCGGCCTCGAAGGTCACCAGGGCATCCAGGGGTGGGAGGGTGGAACGTAGAGACTTCATGTAGCTAAACTTACTCAATTGGGTAAGAAAATAACGTTTGTGCGAGTTCTTGTTTTAGTCAAGCTTATTCAATGGCCGTTAAATCCCTTCTGGGTCCGCCTCTTGGCTGGCTTTTTGAGCATTTTTTTTGATCGGCCTGATGATATGGGGAGTATGCCATGACCATTTCCGTGCTTCGGGCCCGCCCGGGCGATGTTCCTTTCTCATTAGACCCGCGCCGCTCGGTGACCATGCCGGCGCGCTACTATTTCGATTCGGAGATCTTCGAGGCCGAGAAGGAGGCGATCTTCTATCGCTCCTGGTGGTGTATCGGCCACAAAAGCCAGGTGGCCCAGGCCGGGCAATTCATCCAGGCCAATATTCACGACCAGAACGTCTTTGCCGTGCGGGCCAAGGATGGGTCTTTGAATGCTTTTTACAACGTTTGCCAACACCGGGGCCACGAGTTGGTCAGCGGCCGCGGCCGATCCCAAGTGATAACCTGTCCCTATCACGCCTGGACTTACGGGTTGGACGGCAGTCTGCGGGCCGCTCGTAATTCCAAAAACGTCGATGGCTTCGATGCCTGTCTTTATTCCCTAAAGCCCGTTCGTGTCGAGGACTATGCCGGATTTATCTTTATTAATGTTGACCCGGACGCAATTCCCTTGCGAGAACAGGCAGGCTCTTTGGAGGAGGAGATCCGCCATTATTGCCCACAAATCGACGACCTGGTTTTTGCGCAAAGGGACACCTATGACGTTCGCGCCAATTGGAAGGTTTTGGTCGATAATTTCCTTGAGTGTTACCACTGTGCGCCGGCCCACAAGGACTTTGTAGACTTGGTGGACATGGACAGCTATCGTACCGTGACACACGGGCTCTATTCCGCGCAGATTTCCGATGCGCCGCGTACCACCGACAGCAAGGCCTTCACCTTTGAAAAGGGTGATGTGGATTTTGGCTATGCCGGGTGGTTCCTGTGGCCCAATCTATCGATTTGGGTTTATCCTGGTGAGCCCAATATATCGACGCTTCAAATGCTGCCCGCGGGCCCGGAACGCTGCATTGAATATCAGGACTGGTTCATTCCGACACCTAAGCCCACGCCCCAACTACGCGACGCCATGGCCTATCAAAAGGATGTCTTGCAGCCTGAGGACATCGGTCTTTGTGAGAGCGTGCAACGGGGATTGAAGACTAAAGGCTATAACCAGGGACGCTTTATCGTGGACCGTGACATGACCGAGCTTTCCGAGCACGCCGTGCATCATTTCCAAACCATGGTGGTGGACGCACTGGGAGGGGCGCTGGACGGTCAGCCTCAAGGTTAAGCGGCGACGGATTGTAAGCGACCGCCTTTGGTCAGGCGCAAAAGTCGCTGGGGCTGCGTCCGAGGGTTTGGCGGAACATATAGCTGAAGGCGCTCGAGGACGCATAGCCCATATCAAAGGCGACGGAGCTGACTTTTTCGCCGGCGGCCAGGCGGGAAATGGCGTGGAGAACGCGGGCGTGGCGCAGCCAGCGCAGGGGCGGCATGCCTGTTTCGGCGGCGAAAAGGCGCTCAATTGTTTTGCGGCTTGCCGGAGCGTCGGCCAGCCAGCCTTCCACTGAGCCGATGGTGCCGGGATCATCCAGCGCCGCCTGGGCAATGCGGCGAATGCGCCGGTCGCGCGGCATGATGATCGATAGGGGCACGTCGGTCGCGGCGAGCAGTTCATGACGCAATAGGTCGTGCAGGGAACTGTCATGGTCGTTGGCCCTGCGTTTTGGGTTCTTGGGAATGGTCTCGGCCATTAGAGCGCCTAGCAAGGGCGTCATGGCCATCACGCGGCAGACGGATCCGATCTTTTCAGCCTCGTCATGGCGCACGTCCACATAACGCATCTCGTTATTCGATCCATAGCGCATCCAGTGTTGTACGCCCGGCGGTATCCAGATGACCATCGCCGCGCTCAGCAGCAGAACATGCCCGGGCGTGCCCACATACATGGACCCGGAGGCAGCGGAAATGAGTTGCCCGAAATGGTGGCTGTGCCAGTCATAACTTTCACCGGATGGGGGCTTAACCGCCTCGCCAAGGTATCGGGGCGGCGGGCTTTCCTCAGTGTCGTGCAAGGGATGGTGATTCGGCTTGGTCATGGTCTTTGACGATTTTTCGATGCTACTCGACTTGCTGTCGACTGAAGGTCATAGCGCTTTGACCTAGTCTTTGTCCAGAAAAGCCCTGAGTGGCAGATCAGGACGCGGACCTCCGCGCCTCTATTTTGATTTGAAAACCGCGATCGATCGTCACCATGACCAACCGCAGCCTTTTGACTTGGTTTTCGCTGGGTCACTTTGCCAACGACTGGACCGTTTGTTCGCTGTGGCTGGTGGTGCCCGCGGTGGGCATTGCCATGGAGCTTTCACCGGCCGAGGTGGGCCTCTTGTTCACCATCTGCAACGTTGGCGGGGCTCTGGCTTTCCTCCCTGCCGGTATCCTCGCCGATCACGTATCGAACCGGGGCCGGTTGTTGCTGGCGACCTTTTGGTGGTGCGCGGTTGGCTATTTGCTGGCCTCAATGGCGCCGGGCTTTTGGAGTTTGGCAATAATTCTTGCGGTGGCCGGCATGGGCGATGCGGCTTGGCACCCTATCGCCACCGGTGTCTTGACCCGGGACAACAAGACGCGGCGCGCCCATGTGCTGGGCATTCACGCCATCGGCGGCTCCTTGGCCGAGGTGCTGTCGCCCCTGGCGGTCGGTTTCCTCTTAGCCTACTTGGATTGGCGCGGGGCGCTGGCCCTGGCGGCCGTGCCCGCCGCACTTATGGGCATCTGTTTTATTTGGGTCGTACGGGCCATTCCCCAGGTGGAAAAAACGCCGGTCCGGCGGAACGATTTTTTGGGCTTGCTGAACATGTGGCGGCGCGGCGACGGGCTGCGCATGATGGTGATGATTTGCCTTTACAACATGGCGCTTATGGCCTTGCTCAGCATGATACCCCTTTACCTGGCGGATCAGCACGGCTTTGGCCCTGAGGCCGCGGGCATTGCCTTTTCGAGCATGTTGATTGTCGGTGCCTTGGCTCAGCCCTGGGTGGGCAAGTTATCCGACAGCCTGGGGCGACGGCCCGTGGTGGTGGCCGGCACCTTGACAGCGACTTGCGCCGGCATGCTGCTGATCTTTCAACCGACCTTATGGGTCATGATCGCCGCCATGATCGCAGCCGTTGCCGCCTTGGATGCCATCCGCGCCGCGGTACTTGCTGGCGCTGTTGACCATAGCGGCCGCAGCGAGGGGACGACCTTGGGTCTGGCCTTTGTGGTGTTGGACGGCATTGGCGCGCTTGGGGCCTTGATTGCTGGGATCGCGGCGAGTTTCTCCTGGCAATACATGTTCGGCTTGGCCGCCGTCTTTGCCCTTGGTGCGGCGCTCATGGCCTGCTGCACGGCCTTCCGGCGATAGGGATGGTGATAAAGTAATCGTAATTGAAATGGTCATTTCAATGGTCACGGTTCAGCAAAAATTTGAAAGACCTCGCCCCGCTGCTCGGCGAGTTTTTTGTTGTAAAGCTTGTTAACCGTGCTGTCGGGCAGGTTGCGCCAGACTGGGTTCGCCTCGGCCAGAGCATTGTCCAGTTGCCAGCGGTGGGTGAAGCGTTGCCCGGCCAAGCCATGGACGGCGGAAATCATTTCCCCTGACAGGGTGGTGTCGCGCAGCTCGTGCAGGCGCTCGACCGCGATGGTAACGTTGTCCACCTTGGCGATCTCGATGATTTCGTTGTGGAGCTCCAACTCCAGTTCCTCGATTTCAGCCAGAGCCTCGCGCAATTCGGCCAGGCGGGGAAAGCTTTGGCCCTGCAGCGCGATCACACCGGCGGGCAGATTTTCGTCCTGGGCGAGATGGGCCATCACCGGCTCGGAGAGGGCATAGGGGGAATCCCGATAGACCTGCTGGTTAAAGACGTTTTGCAGAAAGAACAGGGCAACGAAGCAGACCAAGCAGGCGATCACCGGGGTGGTCATCCAGCCCGAGGCGATGTTGCCAAGGACCCGCCAACGGATGCCCCGCCCGCCCCGTAGTAGGCCGATGCCCACCAGCGCGCCGACCACGGCTTGGGAGGAGGAAACGGGAACCAGCGGTATCGTGGGCAAGCCGCTGCTGGCCAACCAGTGCTCCAGCCCCTGCGAGGCAAAGAGGAACAGAACGATGGAGTGGGCGACAACCACCACCCAAGCCCCCACGGGCGAGAGGGGCATGAGGTCCGAGCCCACGGTCATCATCACCCGCTTGGAAT
The DNA here is from genome assembly GCA_039028695.1 of Pseudomonadota bacterium. Classification (GTDB taxonomy): domain Bacteria; phylum Pseudomonadota; class Alphaproteobacteria; order Kiloniellales; family Kiloniellaceae; genus JANQKX01. The sequence continues at coordinate 6,928 of JBCCHN010000133.1, read as the reverse complement.
AGGTGAACACTCCTACGGCGATGGCCACCCCACCCAACAGGAAAAGCTGCTGCGTGGCGGAGAAGGAAAAAAACCCTTCGGCGGCAAAGGAGGTGAAGGGATTGGAGGCGACAAAGACTCCCATCACGTTGGCGATGTTGTTGGCCCCCAGGGAATAGGACCCAAAAGCACCGGCGAGGATAAGCGCCACGCGGGTATAGGCGTCCAGTCGGAAGAGGTGCAGCCGTGCCCAGTTTACGACATATACTGTCCCCTTATAGATCGCAGCGCCGAAGAAGGCGGCGAGCAGCGGGCAGGCGACCCAGGTGGCCACGATCTTGATGAGAGAGTTAAGGTCCGTGGGCGAGCCGGTAAAAAAGTTCCAGCCGATAATCGCGCCGACAATGGCTTGGCTGGTCGAGACTGGCAGGCGCAGCCGGGTCATCCAATAAACCGTTAGCGCAGCGGAAAAGGCCGCCATTCCCGCGCCGGCCACGGTGTTGATGGCACCCAGCTTGCCGAGTGTGTGCGCGGCGCCAGCGCCGCTGACCACGGCACCCAGAATGACAAAGAGGCTACACACCACCGCCGCGATGGCAAAGCGCACCATGCCCGTACCCACCGCCGTGCCAAAGACATTGGCCGCGTCGTTAGCCCCCAAAGACCAGCCGAGAAAAAGGCCACCGAGCAGAAATACGAGAATGGTTGGGTCCATGGGGCTTAAGATTTAGCTGGTACAGAAAGGAAAGGGCTGATCGGGGTGACGTTCACGATCGAGGTGAAGGGCCTTGGCCCTAGATGTTGCGTTTGACCGCGTAGATGGCCAGGTTGTCGGCAACGTCTTCGGCCATGTCGGATACCCAGACGATGCGCTCAGCGAAAAAGCGTAGGTGGATCTTTTCCGCCAGGTGAATGTCCCGTTTAAAAATCGCTTGGCGCAATTCGGTAACCACCTGGTCAGCCTCTTTTTCGTGATAGCGCACCTTGTGCAGATGGTCCTTGATGCCTTTGGGATCGCGAAAAAAGACCCGGACAGCGATAACCAGATCCGAGACGGAACGGGTGGTCAATTCGGAAAGGTCCTTATAAGACCCTTTAAGGTCCTCGGGGATGGCCGGCGTTTCGGTTAAGAAGTAAAACAGGATTCCCTTAAAGGCGTTGACGATGGCATCCAGCGACTCCAGCAGCTTTAAGACATCGCCGCGGGCATCTGGGATGAGGGTCTCGCTATACATCTCCAATTCCACGGCGTTGCCGATATGATCGGCGCGGGTCTCAAGCTGAACGATCTGGTCGATCTTGGCAGTGAATCGCTGGGACTCGTGGCCCTCGCTTAAATAAGCGGAAATCGCCTGCTCGAAGGTCAGGCCGGAATCCGCGACGATGTCGAGAAACTCATCAACCTGGCGTTCAAGTTTTTTGGTACGCCCGAACAACTGCAAAGCCATAGCCGCTCCTTAGAGCTTGTGAGTTAAGACAATTCGATTGGGGGGATGGCTTTTGCCCTACCAACAGAGGGTAAAGCAAGTGTCACAAAAGTGTCATAATCACTGCTTTGTTTGAAAGCAAGCCCAAAGTCGCCGGCAAGTGGGTCTAAGCCTTGCCAAGCCGGTTGGAATTCCCCGGGTCGGCTGATAAGAAAGGCGTCATGAAAGTAAGTAAGATTCCATGAGCGAGCCTTTTGCGACAGAAGAGTTGCGCTGGATGTTTGAGGGCGCCTGTCCGAAGGACGTCTGGAACTGGTATCGGAGGCTGGCGTGGGCCTCGGTGACGGACGGCAAGGGCAAACCGTCAGCGCCGCAACGCGAACAGCGCAGTGACCTCTATTTTATTTTGGACGGTCGCGAGGACCTGGGCCTAAAGCTGCGGGGCGATAAGCTGCAGCTGAAAACCCGCCTCGATCAGCATAGCCTTGCCGTGGAGGGCACCATCAAGGCAACGGGCCGCCTGGAGAGTTGGCACCGCTTTACCTGGTCCAGCGACGGAGTCCAGGCCGCCGGTTTTCAGGCCGCGCTGGCCGACAATCAGCGGGATGGCCGGCGAGTCGATGTGGCGAAGATCCGCTGGCAAAGTTCTTTGCCCATCGATCAGATCAAGGCCAAAAGTGAAAAAGCGGGAAATGGTAAGGCAGAGGCCGCTAAGGCCAAGAGCGGAAAGCGCCCAGGCAAGGGAGCGGACGGCAAGGGAGCGGACGGCAAAGGCTCCCCCACACAGGTACTCTCGGCGCAGGATGAGGTTCGTCGCGAACCGGGTTTTCTTATGTGGGAACTGGTGGAAATTGCCTTTGCCAAGCATCAATTTTGGAGCCTCAGCCTGGAAACCGACCCCGGCGAGATGAAACGGGGCAAGACCCAAAAGCTCATGGCCAAACTGCTGCAAGACTATCCCGGCCCGGCCCTTACCGGCAAAAGCTCCATGGGCTACCCAGCCATGCTGTTAGGGGCGTTGGGCGCGGATTAGGGGCTGTGTCATCCCTCGTGCAGCGTTTTCGCCGGCCGAATCATTTCGATGGTGGGTAGGCGATGGCCGCGTTTTTCCCAATACCCCGTGCTTATAAAGTGAAATCCCAAAGACTCGTAAAAGGACTGGGCATTCAAGGTGGAGCTCACCTTGGTCAGCGATTGCTCGCAAGCCCGCGCATCCTTCTCACAGGCGGCAAAGAGCGCCCGCCCGACGCCGCTTCCCTGATGATCGGGATGCACGTAAAGACTTTCCAACTCATCGTCCCGCCAGGAGGCAAAGCCGATCACGGCATTGTCCGCTCCTGTGGCGACCCAAAACCGCTCGCCTTTGGCAATGGCGCGCAAATAGCCCTCGGGCGTGCGGCCAGAGAGCCAAGCCGTCACCGCTTCGGGAGATAATGTGGCGGCACAGCAACGGGTGATCGCTTCGCCGTGCAGGCCCAGCATGGCTTCCGCATCATCGGGCCGAAAGGGGCGGATTGTGCTCATGGCCTCGAGGGGCGCAGCTTGCCAAGATTTGCGAAAAACTGAGATGCATAATAAAGTTGTAAGGGCAAAGCGGCAACCGCTTAAGCGATTGGCTCAGTCTGCTCCGGAAAGTTCTGATCTGGTGTAACTCTGATCGATGCGTAAAAGGCGCGCGAGGCATGGCGGAAAAATCTGATTGAAGGACCATGATTCTCTACCGGCCCACCGGTGCAAAGGAATTGGAGTTGGTGAAGGCAAGTGGTTGGATGGCTTGGCCACCGCGTTTGCCTGATCAGCCGATTTTTTATCCGGTGACAACTTTTTCCTATGCGGAAAGGATTGCCCGTGATTGGAATTCCGTTCGGCCTGCAACGGATAACTTGGGGGACGTCACCCGCTTTGATATCGATCAAGCCACGGCCGGTCACTACCCGGCACAAGAAGCCGGCGGAAAGATCCATCAGGAACTTTGGGTCCCTGCCGAGGGTTTGGAGGCCTTTAACCGGGGGATCGTTGGGACGATTCAGGTCGTGGCGGTTTATCGGGATGGGGTGAAGCTCGATATGTCTAGTGGTGCAGAATAGAGTTTTCGAATGACTGATGACGGGCCGGATCAATCGTTGAGGTCGTTGGAGGAGAAGCTGTTGGACCCGGCGGTACGCGGTTCGGCGGATCTGGTGAATCGTCACTTGGCCGAGGACTTTGTGGAATTCGGGCGCTCGGGCCGGGTTTATGATAAGGCCATCATGGTGGCCAGACTGGCCGATGGTCCGGGTTTTGACGGACCGAGAACGATCGTGGATTATTCCGAACGGTTCTTGGCGCCGACAGTGCGCCTTTTGACCTATCGAATCTTAGAAAATGGGACCCTGCGCAGCTCGATCTGGCGCCTTGCGGAAGGGCAATGGCGGATGGTCTTCCATCAGGGAACCGGGTAGGGATGACTCACGGATCGCCCGTGCGGGATCGGCTTCTTACCCTACCTCTGGATGCTGGTTTGGCGGGAAACTATCGCGTTAACGAAATCTAAGGATTTTCGATTGTTTTTAGAGGCTGGTAACAGCTTTTGGCTTAAATTTCCCCGCGTGGTCAGCGAATCGTAATCGGCCTGTCCGGCCCGTGGGATCGCGTCCGTAGAATTCTGAAGAACGCCTCAAATCCAAGGAGCAGAACGCCGTGCCTTTTACCGATGGATCACATCAGGGGAGTGGGCCAAACCAGAGCAGCCGGCACCCCTTGCGAAGCGATCCGGTCGTGGCGGCGGCCGGCGGCGGATCCTCCGGCGGGCAGGCGCCGGCGCAAAACCTGCTCTATCAGGGCGAGGGCCGGCCGATTGCCGGGATCGCGGTGAAAAACGCGCTTTTGACTCTAGCAACCCTTGGCGTCTATCGATTTTGGGGGAAGACCCGCCTGCGCCGCTACCTTTGGAGCAAGGTTAGTTACGATGGCGAGGCCTTTGAATACAGCGGCACGGGCAAGGAGCTGTTCTTGGGCTTCCTCATTGCTTTGGCGGTGCTGGTTCCCCTTTTCTTAATTAGCTTAGCCGCTGAGCAGTTTGTATTTCCTGGCATCTTCAGCGATGACCCGGAGGCTCAGCAAGACAGTTTCCTCTGGTTTGGGATTTATCAGGCCATCTATGTGACGATCATTTTTTATCTCATTCACTTCGCGGTCTATCGCGCCCGGCGCTATCGCCTAACCCGCACCCGTTGGCGGGGCATCAGGGCCGGGCAAAGCGGCACCGGCCGGGGTTATGCCTGGCGGGCCATGCTCTATGGCCTTGTGTCGGTGATCACCTTGTTTCTGGCCCACCCCTGGTCGCGCAATCGGCTTCAGCGCTACATGGTGGAAAACACCTGGCTGGGCAATCAGGCCATGACCTACCAGGGCAAGACCAGCGATTTGATGGCGCCCTGGTTGGTTGTGTGGGTGGTCAACGCGATGTTTTGGGCTGTTCTTGTCTTTTACTTCCCGGCATCCTTTTATTTTGCTGGTGACGGCCTAGAGGTAAACCCTGCCGCCGCCGTAGGATTGGGTATCTTTTTAATGGCCATTTGGCTGGTCGTTCCGGTCTATTTCATATCCTTGATGTGGTACAAGGTCCGCGAGTTCCGCTACTTTGCCTCGGTGACTAAGTTTCGGTCCTTATGGTTTGAGTCTGGTTTGACGTTTGGGAGGGTCTTTTGGATCTACGTACTATTCGTGATCCTGACCATGGCCGTCTTCATCGTCATGGGGATCGTGGTTGCAGTCCTTTTTGCCGGATCGGTGGATTGGCAGGCCTTGCAGAACCTGGATAACCTGCAAGACGATGCGGTGGTCTGGACTATTCAAATCGCTTATTTGGTCTTTTTGCTGCTGGTGATGCTGGTCTTGAGCGTGCTCAGGATCGTCTTTCTGACTCATCCCCTGGCCCATGCGGCGATCAATAGCCTGACAGTGCACGGCAGCGAGGACTTTGACGTGATCCGGCAAAACCAGGACGCCGGCCCTCGCCGCGGCGAAGGCTTTGCCGATGTGTTGGACGTGGGCGAGGTGGGCTTTTGACGGGACGCGCCCAAAGGGCGTAAGGCTAGCCTGTTTAGTATCGTGACAACTGGCCCCGCAGCACAAGAATGACCCCCTCCGATCACAGCACCACACCGGACGATCCGACAGCCGTCGATTGGCCAGACGGGCCGGCCAATGGGCATTATAGCGACGGTCAAACGGCGGCACGCCATGCGGTGCGGATCGAGCTGAACGGGGGAGCGTTGCATCTTTTCGATGCCCAAGGACAGCTCTTAACCTCATGGGAGCTGGCGGATCTGAGTCTGGTGGACGAGATGACCCACGTGGGGGATATGCGCCTTTCCAACAAGACCGCGGTGGATGCGCGCCTGACCATCACCGAAGGCCGCTTGCGCCGGGAGCTGGTCGCCCAGGCGCCTCACCTGAAGCTCACCAAAAAAGAACCGCCCTGGCGCTGGGTGGCCTATGGCCTTTTTGGCTTGGTGGGGCTGGGCTTTGTCATCTGGTACGCCATTCCCGGCATGGCGGTGGCGATCAGTCATACCCTGCCTAAGTCTTGGGAAGTCGCCCTGGGGGATCAGGTTTACGATCAACTCACCAAAACCTTTGTGCGCGAAGACGATGCCATCGCCCTGGTCTGTCGACGGCCCGATGGTGTGGCGGCGCTTCAGGGCCTCACGGACCGCCTGGCCGCCCACGCCGAGGGCGATTATCCCTGGCGGGTCGAGGTCTGGGATTTTCCCGTCGTGAATGCCTTTGCCCTGCCAGGCGGGCGCATTGTCTTGTTTCGGGGGCTGATCGACGATGCCAGCGGGCCGGACGCGGTCGCCGGGGTGCTGGCCCATGAAATGGGACACGTGACCGAACGCCATGGCACGGCCGGTCTCATAAAGGTGTTGGGGCTGGGCTTCTTTTTCGGCGTGGTGTTGGGGGACATCGGCAGTGGCGCCGTGATTGCGGCCGGTGAAACACTCTTACAGCTTTCATACGGCCGGGATGCAGAGCGGGATGCGGATGATCGGGCCGTCGACCTGTTGACCGCCAGCGGCATTTCCAGCCAAGGCCTGGCGGATTTTTTCCAGCAGCTCGAACGGCTGGAGGCGGGTTCCATCGACCAGGACAAACCAGATCCTGAAACGAAAGATACCGAATCACCTGACCGTAAAAGCAATCAAGACCACGACCATGATCACGATGATTGGGGTGGCTTTAAGCTGCCGCCCTATCTGTCCACGCACCCGGCGAGCGCCGAACGGCGGGCCACGATCCAGGCCGCGGTGGACCGGCACGCGGCGGCAAAGCGAAGCGATCTCTTCACACCCTCCATGTCCAAAACGGCTTGGGAGTCCCTCCTGGATATTTGCCCACCCGGCGAAAAGGGTCGCGCCGGCCGTTAGAGAACCTGACCGCCGCACCGGCAGCTCTCGCCGCGATGCGGGCGAGCAGTCCGCGGCCGGCGGCGTGGATCCGCAGTCGCGCGCCCCGCCGCCGCCGCACCGCCGCCAAGG
>JBCCHN010000132.1:0-14716 GCA_039028695.1 Pseudomonadota bacterium | reverse complement strand
GTTTCGGGGGCTGATCGACGATGCCAGCGGGCCGGACGCGGTCGCCGGGGTGCTGGCCCATGAAATGGGACACGTGACCGAACGCCATGGCACGGCCGGCCTGATCAAGGCGCTTGGGCTGGGCTTCTTCTTCGGCGTGGTGCTGGGGGACCTCGGCAGCGGCGCGGTGCTTGCCGCCGGTGAAACGCTCTTGCAGCTTTCATACGGCCGGGATGCAGAGCGGGATGCGGATGATCGGGCTGTGGACCTGTTGACCGCCAGCGGCATTTCCAGCCAAGGCCTGGCGGATTTTTTCCAGCAGCTTGAACGGCTGGAGGCGGGAGATGTGGCCTCAGACAAATCTGAAGCTGAATCGGAAGATGCCGAATCACCTGACCGTAAAAGCAATCAAGACCACGAGCATGATCACGATGATTGGGGTGGCTTTACGCTGCCGCCCTATCTGTCCACGCACCCGGCGAGCGCCGAACGGCGGGCCACGATCCAGGCCGCGGTGGACCGGCACGCGGCGGCAAAGCGAAGCGATTTCTTCACGCCCTCCATGTCCAAAACGGCTTGGGAGTCCCTCCTGGATATTTGCCCACCCGGCGAAAAGGGTCGCGCCGGCCGTTAGAGAACCTGACCGGTTACCCCCGTGACGTCCGCTTGATCGGCGCTTAGGCTTTATTCGGGAGCGACCAATTTAGCGGCGTCGCGGGCCACGTTTTGCAATTGGCGTTGGGGGCAGCCGGCCTTTATCAGAACCAACAGGCCCATGTAGGCCGCGGTCAGGTGGTCGGCGTGCTGGCTCACCAAACGGGGGGCGGTGCTGCCCTTCAGGCAATCGGTGAAGGCGGTGCGCAGCCGCTCTAGGTGCATCACCACGCGTTGTTCCACCTCGTGATCCTGCGGCGCTAGCTCGATGGAGGCATTACATAAGAGGCAGCCGCGCCGCCCTACCTCTCCACTCGCCGCCGAGATGGCCGCGCGGAAAAGGGCCGGGACAGCCCGGGCGGCAGGTCCCTTGGCTTTCAGAAAAGCGTCTGCTGCCGCCATTTCCCGCTGCCCGTAATAATCCAGGGCCGCCAGGTAAAGTTGGCGCTTGTCGCCAAAGGCGTTATAGAGGCTGCCCCGCTTGAGCCCGGATACCTGGTCGATCTCATCTAAAGAGGTGCCGGCATAGCCCTTGCGCCAAAACAGATCGGTAATCCGGTCCAGGACAGCTTCTTGGTTGAATTCGCGGGGGCGTGCCATGCCCGGTTTCCTTTGTAAATTCCTGGTTGGGGCGATGAAAGCCGACCCCAGTTCTGCCGCCGGCCAATCCTACGGACAAATTAACTCCATAGATAGTATCTATCCCTTTGTTTTTGACCATTCAATCAAAAATCACAAAGGCGTCATTGTGGATCGCGAAGTCGTTACTCCTATTTGATGGGGCTAGTTCTTGATCGATCGATCAAAAACTCTTAAATGAGCTTCATCAGCTTCGGTGGCGTCGGCCAAGCGCTGATCCAGATACCTCGACGCCATGGGCACGGGTTCACGCGAGGCTCACACGGGGGACCCTCTATTAATTTCTCGAGCCGTCCGGTTCTAACGCGATCTTAAAATTAAGATTGGCATCATGAGGAGATTAGAGATGTCTTTTGGTTCAGTTTCTAAGTTGGTCGGCGCGACTGTCGTTGCGGTGGGCTTGTCTTTAGTCACCATGACATCGGCCTGGGCCGGTGGCGTGATCAGCAAGGGCCAATTCACCGGCGCCAGCGATCACATCACAACCGGTGGCGTAACGATTATTGAAACCGACAGCGGCGTTGTGGTGGTTTTGGGCTCCGACTTTAGCCTAGACGGCGCGCCCGATCCCAAGGTGGGCTTTGGCAATGACGGCCAGTACGTAGAGGCCACCAAGTTGGGTCATCTGCGAAACGATAAAGGCCTACAGGTTTATGCCGTACCCGCCGGCTTGGATGCCTCCAAGTACAACGAAGTCTACATCTGGTGCGAAAAGTTTTCCGTGCCGCTGGGCGTGGCTTCGGTGAAGTGAGCACTGACTCGGTTGTGATGTAGGTACTTCCACTTGTTTGACCTTTCGGCAGTGTTGCCGAACGGGGAAGCTGGCGGGCCGTTTCCTCCCCAAGGCCCCTCCCAACGACGGATCGCCAGCTTCCCCTTTTTTATTTCGCATTTGGTCCTCAGACCTTTCCACGTGCCTTTAGCCACTGCTGGCGTGTGATGCGAAATCCAAGGCTATCGCCTCCATAAGACCGGCGAACGCCCTCGCCGGTCAGGCCGGCTTTTTCCAAGACCCGCCCCGAGGCTTTATTGTCGAAGTCGATGGTGGCGACCACCTCTTCGAGGGGCGTTTCTTCAAAGGCAAATTTTAAGAGGCGCTTTGTGGTCTCGGTCGCAAAGCCATTGCCCCAGGCGGATCTTTTGAAGAGGTATCCAACCTCGATCTCACCGGGCGGTATGTCGTCACCGACAATCAAATCCCAATTGGTATCATCTTCATCGATGGGCATGGGCAGCAGAATGGCAGATCCGAGCTTTTCTCCCGTTACCCGGTCAGCCACACACCACACACCGATGCAGCCACCGGCGCAGCGTCTGACGTACTTGTGCATGTCTTGCCGGGTTTGTTGGGCCGGTTCAGTGCCCCCGGCATAGCGCATAACCTCCGGGTCCGTGCCCAGTTCCACCTCCAGCTCCGTATCGTCCAGCGTCAACGGCCGCAAAATAAGACGTTCGCTTTCGAGCACGAGGTTTATGTCGTTGGCCACGGTTTTTCCCTTAGGACCATCCCCTATCAAGATTAGGATAGATTTCAGCCCAAGGGAATGTAAAAGGGCTGCCGTCGCAAGGGCGATCAATCTGTGGTATTGTCGTGCCATTCCTCTGTGGGAGGCTCTTTTGGCGCAGGTATCATTTCTAAAATCTGCAAAAACGGCCTGGATCTTGGGTGTGGTGACGGTTTTCGGCGTGAGCCTCTTGGCCTATCTGCTGGTCGGCTGGCTCGGCATCGCTATCGTCGGATTGCTGGGGTTGGTCATCTCTACAAATAATAGCCTCCACGGCGGGCACTCTGTGGCGGGCGCGGATTTGGGCAGCGCCAATGTCGCGGTATTCGCCCGACAAATGGAGGAGCAAAAGCGCACCCAATCCTCTCCGGAGCAAAAGATGGCCGCCGAGGCGCGGCGGACCAAGCAGAACAGGATTGCCTATTTGATCAATTCGGTCTTTGTTGGCATGACGCTCGTGGGCCTTTGGCTTTTCATTCGGGAGTGGCTTTAAAGAGTGTAGTAAACATGACGATTGAAACGATTATCGCCTTTAATCTGGCCCTCTTGGCCGCCATCGCCAGCCCCGGGCCGGCCTTTCTGGTCGCGCTTCAGACCACCTTGAGCGCTGGCCGACGAGCGGGCATCGCGATCGGCTGTGGCCTGGGTCTCATGGCCGCCGCCTGGACCATGATGGCACTCCTCGGCCTGGAAGCTGTTTTTCTGGTGGTGCCCTGGGCCTACGCGGCCGCAAAGATCGCCGGCGCTCTTTATTTGCTCTACGTGGCTTGGAAGATGTGGTGCGGCGCCCGTGATCCGCTCCCGCCTGGCGAAATAGGAGGCCGGCCAGCGGGCCGGGCCTTTCGGCACGGGCTGGTCATCAATGTTCTCAATCCCAAATCGGTTCTTTTCGCTGCGGCGGTGCTTATTGTCATCTTTCCGAGCAACATGACGTTTGTGGAAAATGCTGCCGTGGTATTGAACCATCTGGCGATAGAGGTTCTTTTCTATACCGCCATGGCTTTTTGCATGAGCACGCCGGTGGTCCGTCGGGCATACGTGCGGGCAAAAACCATCATTGACCGGGCCGCGGCACTGGTCCTGGGCGCACTCGGCCTACGTTTGCTGCTTGGCAAGTAAGGCGCCGATCAAGGGGTCAGTTATCGATGGTCCACTCGTAACCGCCGGAATAGTATTTCCCATTGCCGTCGGTGCTGTAAGTGAAGCAGGTCTCCGAGCCCTCGTTGGACCAGGTTACGCAGAACTGATCGTCTTTGATACGCCATGTCCCCGTATCTTTGCCATAGGACTCGTCATTGTATTCCGTGGTGCCGTCCGCGTGATAGCATTGGGTCCCTTTGCTATCGCCCCAGTAGGTCACGCAGCTTCCGATATGGGTCTCCATGATCTCGCTTTCGGTCAGGTCCATGGCGTAGACCGGCGCGGTGTTTAGGGCGCACAAGACTGTCGCGGCACAGGCCATTCTCATCAATCTAGCTGTTGTCATAGATGGCAATCCTCCCGTTCTTAAAATCGTTTCTTTACCTAATTATCCCTTGTTAGCCGATCTTGGCGGCCACGCGCCGCGCTACCGCTTCACCACTCTTAAAGGCACCGCCACAGGTCGCCGCAAAGGGCCCGGCAACAGCTTCACCGGCGAAAAACAGGCGGTCATCAATCGGGCGGCCCAAGTCCGTCCGGGCCGTGGCCTTTCCAGGTCGGGTCGCCGCATAGGCGCCCAACGTCAAGGGGTCGTTGGCCCATTCGGTGAAAGTACCCTTAATAAAATGCTTCTTCGCATCGCTACCCAGCATCTTAACCACTTCTCCTAAACCGAAATCGACCGCGGCTGCTGGACCGGCGGCAGACATCTCCCAGGCGAAGTCCCCACCCAGGAAACCGATCATTACGTCGAAGTTAAAGGGCCAAGTCAGGAAATAGCAGGCCTTGGCCGGCAAATCGTTGGGCACCCAATAGATCAGCCAGTCGTTGGGCTTTAGCCCCAGGCGGGTGCTGTCAAATTGAAGGGCCACTTTAGCCAGAAGGCCCATGGGAACGTCATTGATGGCCGTTTGCTTCCAATCAGGCAGCGGGGGATCGAAGGCGATATTGCCCGCGGCCAGCACCCCGGTTGAGACGGTAACGATACAGGCTTTGGCCGTAATCGTGCCGTCAGGGGTCTCCACCGAAACCCCGTTGCCACCCCATTTCACTCGGGTGGCGGGGGTGTTCAGCTTGACGGGCAAGCCCTCGCCAAGCTGTGTGACCAGGGTGCCAAAACCCTGCTTGATCATCAGATTGGGGTCGGAATCCGCGCCGCGCCAATAGTCCTTGGTGGAGAGGTTTTTAAAGTCGACCCCCATATCCATGGGGCCGATCCAAGTCTCGGAAACGGCCTGGAAGGGAATATCGTCGGGCATTACGCTCGAGGCGGCCACGTCGATCCCTTCTGTCCCTGCCTTGGACAAGGCCCGAGTGACGGCGGACCACGAGGCGTCATATTCGCCCCACTCTTTATCATTTGCGGGCCGGTCACCCACGTAGAGCACTTCCTCCTCACTGTTGTGATTGAAAAGGTCATATCCCCAGGCTTCGGCGAGCGGCGTGTAGGGATTAAGGTTAGCCGAGGTGATCCAGGAACAGCCATGATCGAAGGGCAGGCCGAAAGTCTCGTTCTCGGTCCACGCGCGCCCGCCGACCCGATCCGCTGCTTCCACCACCACAACCGTCTTACCCGCGTCAATTAAGGATCGAGCGGCAGCAAGGCCGGCGGATCCGGCGCCGATCACCACCACATCCGGGTTGTCGGTGGCTGCGAGTATCCGGCGCGGGGGCCAGGCCGCCAGCGCCAGTGCGCCTCCCATGCCGCCTCCTAAAAGGGATCTTCGGGAGATGCTGCGCATGTCCGACCTCGTCTTTGCATTGACATATTGACGGTATCACGCTGTCCCAGGCAGCGATGATTAGCAACTTGCTTTATACCACCGGGGTGGATAGTTTTTCCGACCATGTCAGCCCGAAGACTGCCCCCCCTCAACGCCTTGAAGGCCTTCGATGCCGCCGCGCGTAATGGTGGATTCCGCGCCGCCGCCCAAGAACTGCACGTAACCCATGGGGTGGTCGGCCAACATATCCGCGGGCTTGAAGAAAGTTTGGGTGTCCAGCTCTTTGAGCGAACCAAGCAGGGGGTCGAGCTAACCGAGGCAGGCTGGCTTTACGCGGAGCGTATCTCCGAATCTCTGCAGGATATTGCCGCGGCAACCGACGATATCTGCGGCAAGTTCGGGACCGACCGGGTGCACATCCGGGCTATTGCGGGCATCGCCTCCAAATGGCTGGTGAATCTGTCGCAAAAGATGACAGATCGCTTTCCCAAGCTCACCATCGTGGTGGAGCCCTTCACCGACGTGGAGGACTGGGAGGTGGGCGAAGCCGACTTTGCCATCGGCTTCGGTAACCCGGGGGATTTGGACGGACAATGTGAAATGCTTTTTCACCAATCCTTTTTCCCTGTTTGCGCGCCGGGTTATCTGGACAACAATGGCCCCTTTCGCGCTGCCAAGGATCTTTTAAAGGCCCATCTGTTGCACGAGGATTATGGGGATTGGTGGCGCGCTTGGTTTGCAAAGAATGGAATCAGGCTGCGCCAACGGGCCCGCTCGGTTTTATGGAACGGCGCGCAGACCATCGATGCAGCGGTGCAAGGCCAGGGTGTCGCCTTGGCCAGCGCCCTGCTGGTGGAAGGCGAGATCACCTCGGGCCGATTGGTTCGGCTGCCCGGCCTGGCCATGGACGAAGGTGCCTATTGGCTGATCTGGCGAGAGAAAAAACCACGGGCTGGCCGCGCCCTGGATGTGGCGCAGTGGATCAAGAGCGAGGTGGATCGCAGCTTGTTGGAACAACCCTAAATCGGTTGGCACGATTACGACTGATAGCACAGCTCTATGTTCAAAATTCGAGACGCTGAAGCTAAAGACGCAAAGGGGATTGCCGCGGTCTTTTCTCCCTCCTTTCGCTTGCTCAGCTTTTTGCCGTCGCTGCACTCCGTCGAAGAAGATCGCTGGTTTATCGAAAATATAATCCTGGAGGAGTGCGACGTTATCGTCGCCGAGCATCGCGGAAGCCTGGTCTCTTTCCTGGCTCTTCAGGGCGCGGAGATCCGCCTCCTTTACGTGCATCCCGACTTCATCGGCCAAGGCAGCGGCAGCCTATTGGTAGCCGCAGCCAAGAGCCGGGCGCCAGAGGGGCTGGAGTTATGGTGCTTCCAGGAAAATGCCCGCGCTCGACGGTTCTACGAGCATCACGGCTTTGATCCCGTCGAGTTCACCGATGGATCGCGTAATGAAGAAGGCGCGCCCGATATGCGTTATCGTTGGCGGCCGGTGATAGGGGCCTAAAACGCGCAGTCAATTGCTCAGCGTCACAAGAAGCAGTTCAACAAAGCCTTCGATCCGACAGAGCCTCTCAAAAAAAATTTATCCAAAAAAAGCCGATCTTGGTGATCCGACCGAGTCCCTGCCGCGTATCACAGAAAGCAATTACAAAAACGTAATGCCAAAATTAATCAAAATCAGGGGACATCCGATGAAAACATTACTGGCCACCTTAGCTCTGGGTCTAGCCACGGCCTTCATGCCGCAACAAGCTGCGGCAAGTGCAACCATTTATGTCGGTCACGGTGTGAATGGCGAAGACTTGGGTCTTCCGTCCGAACTTCCGGTTGACGTAGCAGTAGACGGCGGATGCTTGCTCACAGGCGTTCCTTTCGGCACGATTTCTGATCCTGTCGAGGGTCTGGATCCCGGACCCTACGAGGTTGAAATCTCTCTGAGCGACGGCGCATGCGGCGGCGCCTTGGTGATGACGAGCCGCGTTGATTTGGCGTTCGGCGAGACAGCGACCGTGATCGCCCACCTCGACCAAAACATGACTCTCAAAATCAGCAAGTTCACCAACAAGGTCGCTGCGCCGGGCCGCAAGCATTCGCGCCTCACAGTCCATCACCTCGCGGCCGCTCCGGAAGTCCTGGTGAAGCTCAAAAGGTTTTCCTCCGGTAAGATCTCGCTCATCCGGGGCTTGACCAATGGGTCACAGAGCTTCCCGGCCGTTGTCCGCGATGGCGGTTATCGCCTTGCGATCTTCCCTGCGGGTACGACCAAACCGCGTCATGCACTCTTTCGCACCAATCTGCATCTTGACGGGAATACGTCCTACTTCGGCTATGCCGTCGGATCAGCGGAGAACGGGCTAACCGTTTTGGTGCTCGCAGTTCCAGGATAACCGCTTAGCCCCTGGAATTGCGGCTCGGAGCAATGGCGCTGTCCCAGCGGGCAGCGTCATTGCTCCTTTTTTTTGCTCTCCTTTTTGGGGTTTTCGGGACAACCGTCCGCACCATACAAAGCCCTATGTTCTCGGCGGCAACCGGCGATAGGGAGCGTGTTGGTAGTATTTTGGACTCCTGTCCAGGCGCAGATGGAGCCAGGAGACTCCCAAGCCGTTGGTGCTGATCCAGAGGGGCCGGGCACCCAAGCGATCTAAGGCAGCCCGGCCGGTCGCCTGCCAGAAGGCCCCTTGCCGTTCGGCTGGAGCATTGCGGCAAAAAGCCGCCATGTGGGGATAGCTTTGCCTGCCCGCTGGGTCCTTCGGGGCGATTAACCAGGCATCGCCACCCAGGTTGGCAAAGCCTGCGATCTCGGCCCCCGGCTCAAAATGTGCGGCGAAAGTTTTATTGTCGGGCGCCATGGCCGCGAGCCCAGGATTGTCCAGCGCCAAGCATTCGAAGGGTTGTTGGGCGGAGGCTTGGCATAGGGCCGGGGTCTCCCACAAAAAAGCGTCAAAGGGCAGCGCGGCCAATTGCGTTCCGAAGAAGTCGCAAAAGCTGCTGCTGTTTTCGGCATGGCCCGACCAGAGCGCCAACACTCGGCTATAGCTCAATGAACCGGAACCATCGCCAAAGGCCAATTGTCGTGCTCGTCCGTCATAAGCATCGGTGATCTGGACTTGCCACATCGCACCGTCTCCTTCCAGTCCCATAGTGGGTCGGATGACGGCGGTTGGCTAGCCGCGACTTTACTTAGTCGGTGGGCTCGTCTATCGGGTCGGCGGTCAATGCGCCGAAACGCGGCGCCGTCATGGCGACGGAATACATGACCGTGTCATTGAAAATATCCGACCCCACCAAGGGCTCGTAGCTGTAAAAGCTCTCGGCGATGATGGCATCCTGTCCGGCTCGCAAATCCACGCCGTTGGGTAGGGTTGCGTTGCCGCCGGGAACGCCGATGCGGCTTGGGTCGGCCATGCTGCCCGCCCCGCTGCGTTGCCAATTGACGAGAACCGGGTCGCCGTCGGCATCCTTGCTGACCGAGGAGATGATGACGATTGTGTTGCCGCCCACGGAGAATGGACTCATGATGAATTCGGCCGCATCGAAGACTTGGTCTATGTCTTGATTGGACAATTGCGGCTCCCGCGAGGTGAGGTCAGAGATGTTGGACGCCATGCGGCTGACCTTTTGTTGGGCCAGGACGTAGCGGCCCGCCTCGGCACCACCCAACGCGAGGAGGGCGAGAACCGGCGCCATAAAGGCAAATTCCACCATTGCCGCGCCCCGGCGCTCGCGCCAGAATCGGCGGCCTGCTTTCATTACTTTGCGAATCATCGAAAAACTCTCCTGAACCTCTGTGTCCTGAACGCGCTATCGCGAGCTATTGTCAACAACCCGTGGTGCCGTTCAACACCGGCTCGTTGCGGACGGCCACGCTAGCGGTGAGGGAAATGACGCCATCGCCCCCTCCGAATGCGTGATTGAGGAATCCGGTCATCATCTGCCAGTCGTGGTTGACAGTGTAGAGTACGACCTCACTACTGCCGCCGGCGCCCTCGAAGCCCATGTCGTCATCCCAGGCGCCGTTGCAGTTCATGTCGGTGAAGTCCTCACCCGCATCGTACTCGCCGTTGCCGTCGTCGTCGTTCCAGGGTTCGGGATTGCCGATGGAGTTAAAATCCGGATAAACCAGGGTCGTGATGTTGTTTGGATCCACATCGAGCAAACCGATACCGTGATCGTTGATGATTTCGGCGATCATGTCCTCCCGGTCCAATAGGGGATCGTCCGGGTCTGCCTGGGTGATGCCAAAGCGGGCTGCTTGGCGTATGCCGCCTTCCAACAAGGTGTTGGCGAACATCATCATGGCGATTTCCATGATTACCATCACAAAAATCAAGATCCCGCTGGCGGCAAAGGCAAATTCAACCGCGGTGGTTCCGTCCCGCCGCGCGACAAAGCGCCGCGCCGCTTTACGGAAGGCGCTCACCTTTTTTTCTCTCGCCGACATTTGGAATTCCGCCATTACTTCGAAATCCGCAGGTCGGATAGGTGGTTCGCAACTTCCTTAAAGACGTCTTTCAAGGAATCGCCATCCGGCGCGAAGTGGTAATAGGGGGCTTCCTGGTCCGTGGCCACGCCCTTCAACAGCTCGGCCAAGGGGCCGCTCTCGTGATAGAACTGAATGGCGTAGATGATGTAGCCCTTTTCCTTGAGGTTATTGGCCACCGTTTGCAGGCGGGCATCCATTTCAGCCGGGGTAAGATTGCCGTTGTACCCGTCGCCGGTACGCTGGGTGTTCTCGCCGTCGGTCAGCAGCACGATGGCCCGTTGATGGTTTGCGGGTGGGTCGGCCTCGGCTTCCATGAACGGGGCGTCGGGCGACAGGACCTGGCCAGCCCAGATAAGACCCTGGCCAATGTTCGTTGTGCCCCAGGGACTGGTCAGCTCGTCGATCGCGTCCTTGATGGTGGATTTGGTATCCGTCAGGCGGGTAATGCCATGGGAAAGACAAGCGCGGCAATTGCTTGCAATGGTTTCGCAGATACCGTTGGGCGTGGGCTCGCCTTCCTGCCCGACGGGCGCCCAAGCGCGCCAGTTAGTGCCGTCGCTGGTGGTTACCGTGCCGATGCTTGCATCTGCATCATTGAGGAAGGTGGCGTCGTCAATATGCCGCGCATAGGCGCAGCCTTGCCACTCATAGGTTCCGCTTGCATCGTCGGGAAGGTTCAGGAAAGGGACGTCCGAATTATAGGCGCGATACACAACGGATTGAGACGCTCCGGTCAATGGGTTCGTAAATGTCTCGGTATCATCGGGGACCGGATCAAAGCCGGTGAAGGGGACGCCATTGTCCATGACATTGACCTTACCGCTCCAGGGCACCAGGCCGATTTTCAGCAGGTCCTTGGTTTCGTTGTCGCCGAATAGAATGTCTACCAAAGCGTTGGCGGCATCGCGGGCGCCGACGATCCGGGCGGTGCCGGTGCCGTCGCTCCAACTCATGGAACCGGACATGTCCATGGACAAGATCAGGTCGAGTGAAAGAGTTTGGCGGGTGATTTCCGTGCTGGCGGAAACGGCAATTTGCTTTTGCCCGATGACCTTCAAAAAGGTTGTCGGGATGGTGGCCGAGGCCGATAGGGTTACCGTACCCGCCGCATCGTCCACCTGGGGCGTATCCAAGGTCACGTCAGCGCCCAGATAGCCGTCGGGAAAGTTCGCGTCGAAATAGGTTTGGATGTCAGCCAACATGGCGGCTTCGTTGTCGGCAGAAAGACCCGCTGCAAGCCCCGCTGCGTCCAGTGCATCGCCCACCCGTGCTTTGATCATGTAGCCCCGGGCGGCGTCCGTGGCCATACCGACCATGCCCACCATGGGAACCAGGAGAACCGCCACCATGGCCATGGAGGCGCCTTCTCGTTGGACTGAAAATTTCCGGATATGCTTACCGATCCGCCGAGACATCGACTTAAAACCAGTCATGTGGATTTTCCCTCACGGTTTCTCAAATTGAAAACCGCCGTTCGGGGTGTGGCGGTCTGGTCCTATTTGTGAATATTGCGCCGAGCAAACTAGGCCAAATCAGTTAAGGAATTGGAAATAAAGCATTGATTTTTATAAAAAATTATTCGAATTCACAGATAATATTAACCCTGATTTTTGACCTTAAAGAGTCACTGTTTCCGGCCTTAAGTGTTAAATGATAGGGGATTCTTTTGCATCGACCGTCATCGGCTCTTGGCACCGGTCGACGAAAAAAATTAACCCGAGCCCGACCTTTCGGACCTTTAGCAGTCGCCCGTTTTGGGTGCGCGCCTTGCGGCGATGCGACCACAATGACTATCTGCGCATGTCTATTTTGACATTCGGTTTAGTCCGGTTTCTTTTTGGATTGCACAATGGCCCGACGCAACTTTTCGACGGCTGTCCCCATCTCGTCAGCAGGTAAGCAGGCAAATCCGAGTACCAGCGCTTTGATCCCATCCATTTTCTTGTTTTCGCCTGGCGGCGGCCAGGTATCGGCCGGCAGGTTGTCCGCCGCGCTGCGCGTTAAATAGTATGAGGCCAGGTTATAGGCGACGATCCCCAGGTCCTTGGCATTTTTAGTTATCGTGACCGGGTCGTGGCCCTTGGCCACATGAGCCAGAAAATGAAACCCGGAACCGGTGGGCTCGGGGCTAAGGAGTTCGCCGCACTGATCCTTGATTTCGGCCGCCAGGGCGCTTTCACGGGCGCTATAGGCCATGCGCATCTGTCGAACGTGGTTCGTATAATGCCCCTCATTGATGAAATCAGCGACAATGGCCTGGATGGGGACTGGACAGGGCATGTAACTGAGTTGGGCTGCTTGAAAGGGCTGGACCAGCCGGGGTGGCACCACCAAATAGCTGAGCCTGAGGCCGGGAAACAAGGTCTTGCCAAAACTGCCCGTGTAAATGACCAATTCCCGCCGATCCAAACCTTGGAGGGCCGGTAGGGGCGCGCCCTTGAAACGGAATTCGCTGTCATAGTCGTTCTCGATGACCCAGGCATTATGTTCATGAGCCCATGACAGCAGCTCCAGGCGCCGGTGCAGGGGCATGGTATAGCCGAGGGGATAGTGCCGCGAGGGGGTGATATGGACCATCTTCGGCGCGGTTTTCAGCCTTACACCCGCGCTGATATCCAACCCAAAGCGGTCGCAGGGGACCGGTATAATTTGAGCGCCCGTACCGGCCAGGATGTTGCGTCCGCTAATGATACCCGGCGACTCGATCCACACCTGATCACCCGGATCTAACAAGAGGTGAGACAAGAGTGTAAAGGTCTGCATGGCACCGGCCGTGACGATGATTTGTTCCTCGTCGCAGATTAGGCCTCTGGCCGATCTTAGATATTGAGCCAGAGCATGGCGCAGGGGCCGATATCCGCCGGGCTGATCATAGCCCAAGAGGGAGCCGCCCAGGCGCCGCCAGCGGCGGGCGGCGACGCGGGCCCAAAGGGAGGCCGGAAACAGATCCAGGCCAGGCAAGGCCGGGTCGAAGGCCGCCGCGCTTGCCGATCCAAATACCCGTGCGGTGGTCAGGGTTTTGCCACGCTGGGAAATGGTGGGCAGGCGCGGCTCGTATGTTTCCTCTTTTATCTTGCCTTTAAGAGATTGCTGCGCACCGGCACGGGCTAACTCAAGGGGCACAAAGGTCCCATAGCCGGTCTTGCCGTCCAAATAACCCTCGTCGATCAGTTGATCGAACGACTGGCGCAAGGTGGTTCGGGACACCCCCAGATCCTTGCTGAGGGTCCGCGTCGAGGGCAGGCGGGTGCCTGGCTGCAAGCGTCCCGACAATACCGCCTTTCGGATTTCTTGATAAATTTGCCGATAGAGCGGCTTTGGGGACTCTGGATCGGCCCGCAGAAAATCGAGGAAAACGCCGCCCGCCCGTTTAACCACTGTAAAACCTCGATAATCTCACGACACTTTCAAAATGGGTCCTATAAATACAGCAAAATGGGTCTTTTGTATAAGGCCTTATAGAGCCATAGTTGGCTTAGAATCGAACCGTGGGGGCTGGCTAAGGAAATAGTCATTGGCATCGTTTCTGAGCATCCATGTCTAGCAAGGTACTGGATACAACCAAGGACGGGTCATTCCAGTCTATCCCACCCCAATAAACTTTGAGGGCAGAGAGGCAAAAATGAAAGACAATCAAAATCAGGAGCTTAGCTGGCTTAGCGAACAGGTCACAAAGCGCAAGATTGGGCGTCGCGATTTCATCGGCCGCGCCGCGGCTCTGGGCGTTACCACGGCCCTGGCCGGCACCCTTTATTCCCAGGCCCTGCAAGCGGCCGAGCCCAAACAAGGGGGTAATTTAAGGGTTGGGCTGGGCCATGGCTCGACAACCGATTCCATGGATCCCGCGACTTTTGAAAATGGCTTCATGGCGACCTTGAATTTCGGCACAAACAACACCCTGACCGAGATCGGCGCGGATGGCAGCTTGCAACCCGAGTTGGCGGAGAGTTGGGAAGCTTCGGCCGATGCGGCGCAATGGACCTTCAAACTCCGCAAGGGGGTGGAGTTTCATAATGGCAAGACGATGACGGCAAGGGATGTCTTGGCCTCGATCAACCATCACCGGGGCGAGGACTCCAAATCAGCGGCCAAACCGATTGTCGATCCCATTGAGGATATTCAGGTCGATGGCGACGATACGGTGATCTTTACCCTGGCCGGCGGAAATGCGGATTTCCCCTTTATCATGAGCGACTATCACTTGGCGATCCAACCCGCCAAGGAAGACGGCACAATGGATTGGGAAGGCCGCATCGGGACTGGTGGCTATGTCCTAAAGGATTTTGAGCCGGGCGTGCGGGCCCATTTGACTCGCAATCCCAACTACTGGAAAGAGGGCAGTGCCCATTTGGACGAAGCGGAGCTGATCTCGATCATCGACGTGACCGCACGGACCAACGCCTTGAACACCGGCGAAATCGATGTGATGGATCGCTGTGACATCAAGACCTTGCATCTTTTGGAGCGCAACGACGATTTGAGAATCGGCGAAGCGACCGGCTATGCGCATTTCACCATTCCCATGCGCACCGACACGCCGCCTTTCGATAACAACGACGTGCGTCTGGCTTTGAAGCTGGCTTT
>JBCCHN010000131.1:0-14825 GCA_039028695.1 Pseudomonadota bacterium | reverse complement strand
CCGAGCCGTCCGAGCCGTCCGAGCCGTCCGAGCCGTCCGAGCCGTCCGAGCCGTCCGAGCCGTCCGAGCCGTCCGAGCCGTCCGAGCCGTCCGAGCCGTCCGAGCCGTCCGAGCCGTCCGAGCCGTCCGAGCCGTCAAACAACTAAAACCCCCTGGACCTTTTCGTCAAGATGTGATCACATATCACAATAAATTTTTCGACCTTTTTATTCGATGACTTCAAGGCGCTTTCCATTGTCGGCCACAGCAAAAGCAACCCCCTCGCTCGCAAGAGAGCCCGCAACCCAGCGGCTTCAAAGAGACACGCTGCAAGAGCAACTTTACCAGCAATTGCGAATCGCACTGCTGCGAGGCCAATACGCGCCGGGTCAGGCGATGACCATCCGTGCCATCGCCGAACTTTTCGAGACCAGCACCATGCCCGTTCGCGAGGCCTTGCGGCGCCTGGTTTCCGAAGGGGCATTGGACGGGCCGCCCAACCGAACGATTCGGGTCCCTCTACTCTCAACCGCACGTTTGAAGGAGCTTTGTCTTATTCGCCACAGCCTCGAACCCCTGGCGACCAAACTGGCCGCTGACAAGCTCACCGGAGCAGACCTGAGAATTTTAGACGAGGCTTGCGATGGCATGGAAAACGCGATCGCCCGACGAGATGCCAGCGACTACCTAGCCCACCACCACACCTTTCACTTTACGATTTATCAAAAGGCGAATAGCCCGGCCCTGCTGGCGATTGTTGAAAGCCTATGGCTTCAGCTCGGCCCTTATCTGCAAAGCCTCTTTGACAAGAGGGGCGCCGCTCGTTCGCCGGAGCGCCATCATCGGGCAATCTTACTTTCCTTAAAAAAAAGGGACGCTTCAGAAGCCTCAAAGCTCATAGCGGAAGACACACAGAGCGCGATTGCTTCCCTCACCGGGCGTTAGGCCAAAATCTAAGAAGACACCGCCGATACCTGTCGCCGCTAGCCGGCGGCAGGCGGATGCTCCCGCAAGAAAGTCTCCACATTTGCAATGGCCTGGTCGAGGAGCGATTGCTGCGCCTCTGCGCTGGCCCAAGCCACGTGAGGTGTAAGCAGAAACTGGGGATGCCCCACGAGCGGCAGCAAGGGATTGTCCTCCGCTGGAGGCTCTGTCGCGGCCACGTCAAAACCGGCCCCGCCAATCTGCTTCGTCATGATAGCCGCAACCAAAGCCTGTTCATCGACGATGCCACCGCGAGCCGTATTGATCAAAAGAGCATGGGCCTTCATGGCGGCCAGCTCCGCCGCGCCGATGAGGTGCTCCGTCTCCTCAGTCAGGGGACAGTGGATGGAGAGTATATCGCTGGTGCGTATAACTTCCTCAAAGGGTAGTTTGCCTGTCGCCGCTGGGTCGTCGTCAGGTCGTCGATTTTTCCGACCGGCAAAAGCCACGGACATACCAAACCCTTTGGCGATTTTGGCCACCGCCTGACCGATGGCGCCACCCCCGATAATTCCCATGTGAAGTCCAAAAAGCTCCCCGAGAGAATGACGTGCCGGGCTGAATTGACCGGAGGCCTGCCAATAGCCGGCCACGACATCCGCATGGTAGGCCAGTAAGTTCCGGCGTAGGGCCAGCAGGAGGCAAAACACGTGCTCGGCGACCGTATGGGCGGCATAGCTGGGCACCATGCGAACCGCAATGCCCTGCCTCTCACAACAGGTCACATCGATATGATCCACACCCGAGGAACAGGCGGAAATCAGGCGCAGTTCCGGCAGTTTTTCAAGGACATGTGCGGGAAGCGCCACCCCATTCGTGATGGCCACCGCCGCACCCTGCAAGCGTTCCTGCACCTCATCGGGGCTGGTGTCGCGATGGCTCTCCCAAAGATGGGGCACGGCGATTTCCTTGACCGCCAGCTCGACCGTAAAGGCGCCCTGATCCAAGAGAACGACTTTGGGTAAATCCCGCGCCATGGCCCGCCGCCACCTCCTTCGCTTCGCGGCTCCTAGGCGCCGCCAAACTGTGATCACACTTGATCAAATAATAGCCCTGTGACACTGTCATGGCCAGAGGGAAAGAGACAGAGCCGCTCCCCTCTTTATGCATAGAGAATCCCCGGCGCCTCCTGCCGAAGAGGGCACCTTGGGGATGAGCTTACCTCGGCATGGGAACCGACCCCAGAAAAGGAACTAGATTTGAGCAGCATACAACCCTGCCCCGGCCTGAACGATGTGGATTACTACATGGTGGGCATATCGAAACTGCCGGGATTTGATCGTGTGGTGAAACTTTCCTCCAACGAAAGTGCCTTGGGACCCAGCCCACTGGCCGTCGCCGCCGCATCGCAGGCCATGGCCGAGGCCCACCGATACCCGGAAGTGGAAACGGAGCAATTGCGGGACGCCTTAGCCGCTCATTTTGATCTGCAGGCCGCCCGCATTACATTCGGGCCCGGTTCCGACGAGCTATTGACCCGCCTGGTGAATACCTTTGCCGGACCCGGCGATGAGGTGATCCACAGCGCCCATGCCTACATGCAATTTCCGATCTACGCCAAAACCGCTGGTGCCACGCCGGTTGCGGCCGATGACGAGAACTTTCGCCATTCAGTGGATGGCCTCTTAAATTGCGTCTCTAAGCGAACAAAGATTGTCATCGTCGCCAACCCGGACAATCCCTCGGGAACTCATCTGAGCGATGTCGAAATTCGCCGCCTCCGCAAGGCCTTACCGACGGGAGTATTGTTGATCGTTGATGCGGCCTACGACGAATATGCTTGGGCGGACGACTATCGAAGCGCCACTGCGATGGTTGAGGAGCGCGATGACGTAGTGGTGACGCGAACCTTTTCTAAAGTCTTTGGGCTCGCCGGTCTGCGCCTGGGGTGGTGTTACGGGACGCCCGATATAGTCGACATCTTGGAGCGCATTGGCCCTTCCTTTCCAGTCAACCTAGCTGCCAGACAGGCCGGCCTGGCAGCCTTAGCGGACCGCGACCACACACGGGCCGTCTTGCGTCACAACACCTCAGTGGGTCAGAAATTTTCCCAAGATCTAACCGACCTGGGGCTAGAGGTTTTTCCCAGCCAGACCAATTTTGTCTTGGTCCGCTTTCCCGATCAGAAGATAAAAACGGCCGCCGCGGCCAACCGCTTTTTGTTGGACCGTGGCATCATCGCCCGGCAATTTGCCGTGGCGGACTTTGAGGATAAACTCCGCTTTACCATCGGTCTGGAAGACGAAATGGAGGCCGCCTATAGCGCCCTCGGGGACTTTATGAACGCTTGACCGATGGGCCTTCTTGGATCTGGTCAGAGAAATAGCGCACACCCCAGCCAATGTCCCGCTCGATAAGCTGTCGAGCTCGGGCGCCATCGCGAATCTGGATCGCCGCGGCAATTTCCCTGTGCAAAAGGCGCCAATCCGCAGTCAGCCCAATCTGCTTGACTCCATCGCTCAAGAAAGGGCCGGTTTGCACCCAAAGCCCGTCAATGATGGAAACCAGATCCGGATTTCCGGCAGCCGTATAGATGGTGAAGTGAAAATTGTAGTTGCCGCGCAGATAATCTTCGGCACGATTGTCGGAAATGACCTGGTCCAACTGGGCCGCCATTTGAATTAGATCGTCAACCTGAGATCGAGTCAAAACGGTCGCGGCAATTTCGGTGGCCAGTCCTTCCAAGGTGGAGCGGATCAGGAAAAGATCCGACACCCGTTTAGGCGCCATCACAGGCACACGAAAAGACCGATTGTTCGAGACTTCCAAGGCGCGGTCCGAAACCAATCTCTTTAGCGCCTCACGTACGGGCATGGCGCTTGTCCCTAACACTGCAGCCAAACCGCGAATGCTCAAACGATCCCCAGGCCGATAGTCTCCAACCGTCAGGGCCCAACGCAGCTTTTGGTAAACCTGATCATTGAGGGGCAGTTGAGGCCGCGACGGCCGGGATTTTTGAGCCAATGTCGGCGCCAAACTCGTCACTCCCTTCTCCGCTATTCCTCGGCCCAGCCAAGCTGACCACCTTTACAAGGATCACATCTTCGCATTGATGGATCCATACCGCAAATCGATGGCTCAGATCACAGTATTGCTTTCACGGGGATTTTAAACCAAAACTATGGGGATGAATAATCAATGTGATCGGAACCAGGCCTCCTGATCTTCTTCAACAAGTGGCGCACCTTGATGACCGAATGGCTCCATAGGTTCCTACCGTGACAAGGAACTCTCAATGGCAAAAAACAGATGGGGAGTGGCGCAAGCTGCTTAGTCCGCAGCAATATCAGGTAACCGTTGAAGGCCAGGACGATCCGGATTTTACCAATCCCTATTGCGGCCTCTTCGAGGATGGGACCTATCACTGTGTGCGTTGCCATTTGGCCTTGTTTTCCTCTGGCGACAAATACGAGGCCCATACGGGCGCACCGACCTTTTCGGCACCCCTGCCCGGCCCCGCGGTCACCACGATGCCCGACCAGCGCCCGGGCCATGGCGATACCTTTTTAGTTTGTGCCACCTGCCATGGCAAATTGGGTCACCTGCACCATGACGGACCGCCACCAAGCGGCTTACGCTATTGCACCAACTCAACAGCGATGATTTTTGTGTCGAAAGAAGAAGCACGATCTTTCGAGTCCTGAGGTCAGTCACATTTATAAACTCTATCTGGACAAGAACACCTACGCCATGGCAGCCCATGCTCTGCTGGAGGAAATCGGTGCGCCCTTTGACCTCATCCCCACGGAGATTTTTACCGATAGGCCGGATCCGGATTTTTTAAAAATTAGCCCCAATGCCAGGGTACCGGCTCTCCTCTATGAAGGAGAGACGGGTTGGAGCGGTTTATGTGAATCTGGTGCGATTGCTTTTTTTCTGGCCGACCGCCATCCCGAAGCCGGTCTTTCCCTAACCAATCAGGATCCCAGGCGGGGCCTTTACCTACAATGGCTGTTTTATCTTTCCAGCACCTTACAGCCGGACGTCTTGATACAATTCCATCCCGAGGCGCTATTCCCAGATCAAGAGCGACAAAAGGAAATCAAGGACGCCTCCATGGCCCGCCTCAGTGCGGTTTGGCGGATCCTGAACGAAGCCATCGAAGGACCCTATATGTTCGGAAAACAGCCGACGGCATGCGACCACGCCTTAGGCCTACAAGCCATCTGGCCCGAGTGCTTCGCCAATAGTGTTGAAGAATTCCCGAAAGTAGCGAAGCTGGTGCAAAACCTAACCGAACGCCCTGCCGTCAAGCGTATTTTGACATGGCACGGTTATTGAGAACCGTCGCGAAGCCCCACCGAAAGACCCAAAAAAGCCGGATCGGAATGGGTGACTAAATTGGTAGCAATCCGCGCCATATAATCTTGAAAACGGCCCTTTGCCTCGAACCGCTGGCGAAAGTTGGATGCTGCCCAAAAGTCCGCCATGCGAGGGACGATACCGCCGGCAATGAAGACCCCGCCCTGGGCTCCCATGGATAATGCCAAATTGCCCGCCACCGTACCCAACATGCCGCAGAACATGGTGAGGCATTCGGACGCCACGCCACATGACCCGTCCAGGCCTTGTTTGGAAATCACATCGGGCGCCGGTGCCTCCAGGGAAAGGCCATCTACTTCGGCAATCGCGGAGAACAAGTTCCCCAAACCCTGTCCTGACAAAAGCCGCTCCGCCGAGACATGCCCATAGTGACTGGCCAGGCACTTAATGACCTCCACTTCCCGATGGGTAACCGCCGGCATTGTCACGTGGCCGCCTTCGGTAACAATTGTTTGCCAGCCCTCGCCACAAGGCACCAATCCCCCGACCCCAAGGCCCGTTCCAGGCCCCAAGACGGCCATGGGCGCATTTCGATTGACATGGCCACCACCCATTTGGCGGAGATCTTTTCCCGCCAAGTAAGGCAGGCTCATGGCCACGGCGGCAAAGTCATTGACGACCAGCGCTTGATCCAAGTTTAGGCTCCGCGCCAGGTCCGACTGGTCAAAAAACCAAGTGCCGTTGGTCAAGCTCCCGCGGCCCTCTTGAACCGGACCTGCGATAGCAAAAGCTGCCTTTTTAGGATGAGCCGGCGCCTCGATCTGGCCCAAAAATTCTTTCACAGCGGAAATCGGATCCGGGTGATCGGCCACGGCCAGATAGGAAATTGGGGACAGCTCTACACCGTTGCTCAGGGCAAACCGGGCGTTGGTTCCACCAATGTCTGCAACGATGGAAAGCGGCCCGGCCGAGAACACGCTTAGGCCGCCTTGCGATAGGCCGTCAAGGCTTCCATAAAAGCGCGCCGCCAGGACGAGATATCGTTACGTTGAATTTGCGCATTCATGCGCTGCCAACGATCCTTGCGCTCGTCCAGCGGCATGGTCAGGGCGGCTTGATAGGCTTCCCCGCAGCTCTCCACATCGTAGGGATTGACCAAGATGGCATCCTTGAGCTCATGGGCGGCACCGGCAAAGCGGGACAAGACCAAAACGCCCGGGTCATTGGGGTCCTGGGCTGCCACATATTCCTTGGCAACCAAGTTCATGCCGTCCCTTAAAGGTGTCACCAAACCAACTCGACTGGTGCGGAAGAAGCCAGAAAGAACCCTACGGTTAAAACCCTTATTAAGATAGCGGATGGGGTTCCAATCGAATTCAGCGTAGCGGGAATTGATGTGTCCCGTCATGGCTTCCAACTGTCTTGACATTTCCACATACTCGGGGACGTCGACACGGGATTTGGGAGAAATTTGCAACAATACGACCTTGCCCCGCGTGGCTGGATAGGCCTGCAAGAGATACTCATAAGCGGCGAAACGTTCCGATACGCCCTTAGAATAATCCAGGCGGTCCACCCCGATCATAAGGGTGCGACCCCCAAGGCTTCGCAATAGACGCTTATTCTGATGGGACTGGGACGCCTCGGCAGCAAAGCCCGCCACAGATTCCGCATCAATGCTGATGGGAAATGCACCCACTTGGAAGGATCGGCCAAAGGCTTTGACCATGCCATTGCTCATCACATGCCCGTCGGCTTCCCGCTCGATATACTCACAGAAGGAATGCAGGTCCTCCTCGGTCTGGAAGCCCACCAAATCATAGGCACAAAGCGCCTTAACAAGCTGTTGGTGATTGGGCAGGGCAAGCAGGACTTGAGGCGAGGGCCAGGGAATATGCAGGAAAAAGCCGATGCGCTGGTGGCATCCCCTTTGTCTCAGCTGCTCTGCCATGGGGATAAGGTGATAGTCATGCACCCATATCATATCATCGGCGCGCAACAAGGGCGTCAGATTGTCGGCAAAGAGCTGATTGACCCGATTGTAGCCGGCCATGGATCGGCGACTGTAATCGGTAAGATCCAAGCGATAGTGAAACAATGGCCAAAGCATGCGATTGGCAAAGCCATTGTAGTATTCGTCAAAATCCTGTTGGGTGAGATCCACCATGGCATAGGTCAGGGAACCGGCCCCACACATTTCCGGACCCTCATTGGGTCGGTCGCTGAGTTGACCGCTCCAGCCGAACCAAAGGCCTTCTTTGTCACGCAAGGACTCTAAGACCGCGACCGCAAGGCCGCCTTCCCCGCCCGAGCTCTTCTGCCGCCTTACCGGCGCAACACGATTAGATACAACGACTAAGCGACTCAAACCGCTTCCTCCCAAGGCTTAGACAGGCGAATGGCCGATTGGATAATACCCACCATGGAATAGGTTTGCGGAAAGTTGCCCCAGAGCTCGCCGCTATCCGGGTGTAGGTCTTCCGACAAAAGACCAAGGTGGTTTCGGGACGCTAACATGCGTTCAAAAAGGGTGCGGGCCTCGTCCAATCTGCCGACTGCCGCCAGAGCGTCAATATACCAGAAAGTGCAGATATTAAAAGAGGTCTCCGGCATGCCAAAATCATCAGGAACCACATAGCGATAGAGGAACGGCCCTTGGAGAAGCTCGTTTTCTATAAATTCCAGAGTTCCTAAGAAACGCGGATCATTAGGCTTTATGAAGCCCAAATGAGGCAGGAGTAAGAGGCTGGCATCGGCTGCGTCTCCACCGAAGGAGGCCACGAAAGAGTTGAGCCTTTCATTCCAGGCTTGCTCTTGGATGCCGTCGGAAATGATTTGGGCCTGTTCTTGCCAATAGGCCTGTCGATCCTGGTAGCCCATATGCGCCGCGATGCGGGCCAGACGGTCGCAGGCGGCCCAACACATCACCGAAGAATGGGTATGCACTTCCTCACGGCCGCGAAACTCCCAAAGGCCCGCGTCAGGCGTATTCCATCGGGCCACCGCTTGCTCGCCCAGGCCCTCCAGCTGGCGAAACAGGCTTTCATCACCACGGCGGACCAAACGCTTGTCAAAGAACATCTGGCAACAGGCCAATACAGCGCAACCATAGCCATCGTTTTGCACCTGGGTATATGCCCCATTACCGATCCGCACAGGCCCCATACCCCGATAGCCGGCCAAGCTGGTGATTTCCTTTTCGATAAGATGCTGTTCCCGCGCGATGCCAAAAACCGGCTGAAGATAGCCGTCTTCGCTGTCGGCAATAATGTTGGTAATATAATCCAGATAGCCTTCCATGGTGCGAGTCACGCCCAGTCCGTTCAGGGTGTGGACCACAAAAAAAGAATCCCTCAGCCAGCAGAGCCGGTAATCCCAATTGCGCTCGGTATCCTCGGCCTCGGGGATGGAGGTGGTCATGGCAGCGACGATAGCGCCGGTTTCTTCAAAGTTCGACAGCTTGAGGGTTATGGCGGCGCGGATGACCTCGTCCTGCCATTCGAAGGGAACGGACAAATAGCGACACCATTCGCGCCAATAGTGCTCAGTGTTCTCGAGGAATTCCCGGCCCACTTCCTCGGCAGAACGGGCCAAGCTCTCGTCCGGCCCCAAGATCAGAGACACGGGCTTATTCAAATAAAAGGAAGTTTTGTCGATGATATAGGTCAGCGGCACATCGGTGGTCAGGCGCCATGTCACATCCGGCATGACATACCGGATATGGTTCGACCCCCGGGATGTGGTGGCCTTTTGACTGCCGTAGTCGTAGCAGGGCTCAAGGTGCACGCGGATGCGGGGACGCCCCGCGATGGGCCGCACCAATCGCACCAGCGAGGCGGGTCTGAAGAGACGGCCAAGCTGCTTAAAGCGCGGTGCGAAATCAGTAATCTCTATGGCGCCACCGGTTTTGTCATACAAGCGAGTGATCAAGACGGCGGAATTGGGGTGGTAGCTCTGCTCTGAGCGCTCCATATCGATCAATTGAATCTCATAGGTGCCCGTTTCAGGCTCCTCGGCTCCACCCAGCAAACTGCAGAATTTCGGATCCCCGTCAAAGCGGGGCAGACAGCACCAAACAATTCGAGCCTGCTTGTCCAGCAAGGCGGAGATGGAGCAGTTTCCAATAATGCCCAAATCCAAACTGCTCATCGCTCATCCTCTTTTTTGTTCTGAACCTGACCGGCCCCGCTTAACTGCTCAGTAAAGGTCTCCAACCACTCCAAAAAGGACGAAACGTCCCCCAATGCATAGCGGGCGGCGGTTTGCCCGGACAGGCCAATTCGGATCGAATGGCCGCCCATTTCATTGACCACGGCAAAACCGTCCTCGTCGGTCACGTCGTCGCCGACAAAAACCGGCAGCCGCCCGGCAAAAGGCGCCTCCTTCATGAAGGCTGCGATTGCCGTTCCCTTGTTGGAGTGGCTTTGCTTAATCTCGACCACCATCTTGCCTTCGATAACGGCCAGGTTCTCTTCTTCTTGGGCCACCAAATGCCGGATGGTGCTCTTGGTCTGGTGTTCGGCTGCCGGCGCTTGCCGGTAGTGCACCGCAATGGCACGGCCTTTGTCTTCAATGAGCATGCCCGAGGTGCCGGACGCCAGGTCGCCAAGAGCATCTCGCAGCCGATCAAGGGCTTTAGGATCCCCTAGGATTTCAATGGTTCCCTCGGCAGTGCGGCGCTCCAAACCGTGCAGGCCCGCCACGGATAAGCAAAGGGGCGAAAAGAGATGATCCAGATTTGAAATCTTGCGCCCGCTTACCAGGGCCAAGGCCCCATTTAGGCTTTGCGCGGCGGCGGTGATGGACATGATGACCCGGTCGCTAACATGAACGTCGTCGGGGTGTTCCGCGATTTCCAGCAAGGTGCCGTCCACGTCAAGGAACAGGGCCCAATCGGCACTTGGCGTCAGTTCCCAAGCCAAACGGGGGCCATTGCCACCCTGGCCATGGCCGGGGGGTGCCGAATTGGCATTTTGTTCGGTAAATTCCGAAACCACGGTCAGGCTGGCCCCTTAAACAATCACCCTTGCCCGGTCATAATCCAAAAAGGCAGTCAACAATTCGTTAAGATATGGCCCTTTCGAAGAGGCTAAACCGCCGAAATTCAACAAATATGACGGTTAATGGGCGTAAGGACCCAATGGCGCACCAACCTAGCCGTCCACCGGGATCGCGATCATGGCCATGAAATCGCCCATGGCGATCAATCCGGGATAATGACGGCCCGCCAAGAATCCATCGATAGGTGCCTTATAGGACCGGGGCTTACCCCCCGAACGCTCCACGTCATAGACCTTAGCCAACAGGTCACCGGCCCGCACCTCTTCGCCCAGATCCACGCAAAACTCCACCAATCCATTGGATTCGCTGGTTACGAAGCATTTTCCATCGGGCATGTCGAGATGGCGGGTCGGTCCGATTTCCGGCTCGCCGGCCAAAATGCCCGCGTGCTTGAGGAAATTTGCAAGACCCCGCTTTGCAATTTGAACTGTTTTTGCCGTGGAGCTGCCGCCTCCGCCCAATTCGGTGGAGACAAAGACCTTCCCCATCTCCTCGGCAGAGGTGTCGTACATGCCAACTGAATCGATCTCCAAGAGCATGACGGAATAAGGCGCATTAAAGGCCCGCATGGCCGCGACACACTGGGCCTGCTGATCCGGGTCTGGCAAGACATGGGCCGCCGCAAAGGGCACAAAATCCAAGGTCCGACCGCCGGAATGGAAATCCAAGACGAAATCCGCGCGCGGCAGGAGATGGCGCTGGAAGTAATCTGCGATTTTTTCCGTGACCCCGCCATCGGGCCGGCCCGGGAAAACCCGGTTCATGTTGCCGCCGTCAATGGGTGACGTGCGACGGCCGGCGCGAAAAGCCGGATAATTCATGCCCGGTACGATAATCGCCTGGCCTTGCACCTGAACCGGCTGCAGATGGGCGCTCAAGTCCATCAGGGCCGTCGGCCCCTCATACTCATCACCATGGTTTGCACCAGTCAAGAGGGCCACCGGGCCATTGCCGTTGCGCACCGAGGTGACCGGGACCATGATGGCTCCCCAAGCGGAGACGTCGTGAGAATGAGGGAGCTTTAAAAAGCCATGCTGAACCCCATCTTGATCCAGATCGATGGTGCAGCTTACCGGTGAATCGCGCATTTCACTCTCAGTCCTTTATCAAATTAAGGGGTTTCAAATTGTTTGACCCAATTAGGCTAGCCACCGCCGGGCCGGTTCCGCATTTGCTCAGGCAGATAGGTCGCCAACTCAGGGAAAATCACCAATACGGCGACCATGACAATCATGATTAAGAACATGGGGATTGCCGCCCGGGCCACATAGCTAATTTCGTGATTGGTCATACCCTGGAGCACAAAGAGGTTAAAGCCGATGGGTGGAGTGATCTGGGCCATTTCCACCACGACGACAATGAAAATGCCGAACCAGATGACATCGATTCCGGCCTGACGGATCATGGGCTCGACCACCGCCATGGTGAGCACTACCGACGAAATACCGTCCAGGAAACAGCCGATGATGATGTAAAAAATCGTCAAAGCCAAGATTAAGGTGGTGGGCGAGAGGTTCATGGAGGCAATCCACTCGGCCAGAGAACGCGGCAATCCCGTAAAGCCCATTGAAAGGGACAAGAAAGCCGCGCCCGCCAGAATTAGGGCGATCATGCAGGAGGTACGCGTCGCGCCCATCAGGGAATCTCGAAAGGTCTGCCAATTCAAAGACCCCTGCCCAATGGCCAGAACAAAAGAACCGATCACACCAAAAGAAGCCGCCTCTGTCGCCGTGGCGAGACCCAAATACATGGACCCGATTACAAGAAGAACCAAAAGCACCACCGGGATCAAAAAGCGGGCCTCACGAATTTTCTCGGCCAGCGCCTTTTTCTTTTCCCGCGGGGGCACCTCGTCGGGCCTTAGATAAGACCAAGCCGCCACGTATCCCATAAACATCAGAGCCAACACCAAGCCGGGCAGGATGCCGGCTATGAAGAGCTTGGAAATGGACTCGTTAATGGTGACACCATAAACAATCAAGGTCAGTGAGGGTGGGATCATCAGGCCCAAGGTGGCCGCCCCGGCCAGAGTGCCGATGATCATGCGTTCGGGATAGCCCCGCCGCCGCAACTCGGGAATCGACATCTTGCCCACCGTGGTCAGCGTCGCCGCCGACGAACCCGAGACCGCCGCGAAAATGGTACAGCCCACAATATTGGTATGCAGCAATCGGCCAGGCAATCCGGCCATCCAAGGAGCCAGGCCCCGAAACATATCCTCCGACAAGCGGGTTCTGAAAAGGACTTCCCCCATCCAAATAAAGAGCGGCAGCGCGGTCAAGGACCAACTGGACGAAGAAGTCCAAATGGTGGTGATCATGGCATCGCCGGCCGGCCGGGTGGTAAAGAGCGCCATGCCCACAAAAGCCACTCCCATCAGGGCGAGGCCAACCCAAACGCCTGTCCCCAACAGCAAAAAGAGGACAAAAAGAAAAATGCCGGTTAGCTCAAGCTGCTCCATGACGCCTCGCCCTAACCCGCCCTCATGGCCAAACGGTCAGTCGCCATGACCATCCTCTATAATCTCCGCCTCGATCCCGTGGGTTCCAACTACGACCAAGCGCACAAGGTGATCCACCAGCGCGACCGCGAGCAAAATGGCGCCCGCGGCCATGGCCAGTTGGGGTATCCAAAGGGGCGTCGCATCCTGTCCCTGGCTGATATCGTTCAGCTTGTGGGACCAAAACACCGCCTTGACCGCATAGTAGGCGAAAAAAATAGCCAAGGCCGAGCCGATAACAAAGCACCAGACCTCACCCCAGCGCCGATAGGCCCCCAAGCGGGAGAGAAACAGGCTGACCCGGATATGAGCACCATGATTGAGTGTATAGGCCATGGCAAAAAAGGAGGCCGAGGCCATGAAATAGCCGGCATAGTCCGTCGACCCGGGAAAAACGTTGCCGGTCCAACGAGCCGACATCTGTGCGACAATAATGGCAAGAAGGACCAAGAGAGAGACCGCCGCCAAAGCGCCCCCCAGGTTATAGAGACCGTCCAGCGTCTGTCTCAAGGCCCGACCAACAGCCATCATGTCCTTGCCCCCCGACTCTACAATTAATCCGCCGGGGCCCAGTTCAGCAACTGGACCTCGGCGGTATCAGCGGTATCACAAGTCTGCCTTACTTGAGGGATTGATAGGTTTCGACGATTTCCTTTCCGTCGTCACCAGCCAGTTCCAGCCATTCTTCGGTCATGGTGGTGCCGATACCCTCCAAATCGCCGCGAAGTTGGTCACCGGGCTTAGCAACCGTCATGCCATTGGCGGCCAACTCGCCCAAGTACCAGTCAGTCAACTGCTGAGACTTAATCGTCCCCGCCTTTTCAGCCAGCAAAGCTAGTCCGCGCACGATGTTTTGGGTCGATTCATCCAAGCTGTCCCATGAATCCTTGTTCACGAAAACATAGTTGCGGGGCAACCAGGCATTCACATCATAGAAGTGACTAAGCTGCTCCCAAACCTTGCGGTCATAGCCGGTGGAGCCGGAGGAAACAAAAGCCTCGGCCACGCCCGTGGCCAGTGCTTGGCTCAGCTCGGCCGCCTCGATTTGCACCGGCAGCATGCCTGCCAATTCCGCCAATCGCGCCGTTGCACTGTTGTAGGAACGGAATTTGATGCCTTCCATATCCGCGGTGCCATTGATGTCATTTTTGAAATACATGCCTTGAGGCGGCCAAGGCACGGAATACAGCAGGACCAGGTTTTGATCGGCAAGAACCTGCTCGATCTTTGGACGGCTGGCCTGCCAGAGCTTTTCCGAATCCTCAAATGACGTGGCGAGGAAGGGTACAGAGTCCGCTCCAAACAATGGATCCTCATTTTGATGGGCCGACAACAGCCGCTCGCCGATGGGGGCTTGGCCGGTTTGAACGGCGCGTTTGATCTCGTTGCCCTTAAAGAGCGATCCGCCGCCATGAACAACGATCTCCAATTCGCCGCCCGTGGCCACCTTAACCGCCTCAGCGAAGGCCTTGCCGTTTTCCGTGTGGAAATTGGAATCCGCATAGGCCATGGGCATGTCCCACTTTTCAGCGGCGCCAGCGATCGGCGCGCCGACCGCCAAGGCAAGGGCCATGGCGCTGGTCACTACCGCCGCCACTGCGCTTTTGTGAAAGGCTTTTTTCATTCTTATCTCCCTGTTCAGTTAGATCATTGCCGCCCATTAAGCGATTTTAGGTGAACCTTTCCGTCCGATAGGGGGCCAAGTCGATGTTGGGCCGCCGCCCAAGGATAATATCGCTCACAATTCGAGCGGTTTTCGCGCTCCCCGTCAATCCGATATGCTGATGCCCAAAGGCGCAGTGTACATTGGGGAAGCGCACCGTTGGACCAATGACCGGAAGGGAATCGCTGGTAGAGGGGCGATGCCCCATCCATTCCCGCGTTTCCTGCCAAGTCAAATCGGGGAAGGTCTCCCGCGCTTTTCGCATCAAGAGATCAAACGGGCCTTGGCTGGGCTGAGCGGAAAGCCCGCCGAACTCCACCAGGCCGGCACAGCGCAGACGGCCCTCCATCGGCGTGGCAACAAACTTGCCCATGG
>JBCCHN010000130.1:0-14897 GCA_039028695.1 Pseudomonadota bacterium | reverse complement strand
TTCGACTTGCATGTGTTAAGCCTGCCGCCAGCGTTCGTTCTGAGCCAGGATCAAACTCTTAGGTTGACATCTGCTCCAATCCATCAGCCCAAAGGCATAAACCCCAAAGCCAACAAATCAAAGCAAGGACTCCTCACTCAATATACCCTCCCGCGAGACAAAATCCCGCAAAAGGACAACGCGTAACTATCTCAAGATACGCTAAGCAAAAAGCCCATATGTCTCAAAACGCAAAAACGCAAAAAAACACAAAGCCGCCGCCCGCGTATCCCTTCCATAAAAACAACAATGTCAAATAGCAAAAACAGCAAGATCGAGCACAAAAGCGCCCCTTGGCCCAACCATCCATCGAAGGGCCATCGGTGCTGCGGGCGGGGTTATAGGCCTGCCCAAATGCCCTGTCAAACCCTTTATCATAAAAAAAATGCAAAAAACCGCGGCCCCATTGGACAAACGCGGGAACCCTCGGAAAAGGGTCTGCATTTGTCTAAAAGGCTATCGAAAAAGTGGCCTTGGACCTGCCGCTGTTTACAGGGCATTTACTGTTGACATGTAATTGTTATCTCACCATTTTGTCGCCACGCGACAACACTTTAGATCCGATTCGCCCGCCATCACACGGGCCACCGTTCGCAGGAGCCGCCAGGCCCGGTGAAGGGATACTAAGACCAAAGGGAGATCAAACTCGATGGGCCGAACCCCAGGAGTTGCCGCGGAGAACCAAGGGCGGGCCAAAGGCCCGCAGACTAAGGGGGCGACGAACCCAAGCCCTCATCGGTTCCCAATTCAAAACCGCCCCTCTTCTCTCAGAGGTCTTTTGGAAAAAAGCTCCGGTATGATGCTGGCCGGCCTCATTACTACAGGGTTAGCCGGCTTTTGGGCCGGCGCGGAATGGGCGCGTTCCAACCCACGAGGCCAAGGGATGCCGCACCCCCAGACGGCGACCACGGCGCCCCTGGATCAGACGGCAAATCGGCCGGAAAGCCCTGCTTCTCAAAAGCCCATTTCTCAAGAGGTTGCGGCTGCCGAGACTGAAGAATCCCCCATGCTCTCCGCCCTCCACGGCCTTCGCGCCCTGCCCGACGACATGAGCGCATTGGAGGCAACGCCCGACACTCAAACCGAGGCGCCGCTTGAGGCCGAACCCGATGACCTGGCGACGACCGGAAACACACCGTATAGCGACCAGACAGCCAGCCTAACAGATCAAGACGGGCGCCTGCTGGAGCCTGCAGATGACCAAACGGCTGAGCAGCACGGCCCGGACCTGGCTCCGCCCGTTAAGGTAAAGGTTGCGCGCGGCGACACCCTCATGAACCTGCTGGTCAAGGCTGGTGCCGCCCGCCCCGAGGCCCACCAGGCCATCACCGCCATGTCGGACGTGTTCGACCCCCGCGACCTACGTCCCGGGCAAGAAATTTCCCTTTCCTTCGTTTCAGCCGATGGTCAGGAAAATGACGGCCAGCTCCACAGCATGGCTCTGCGCCCCAACCTGAGCGAAGACATTCAGGTAACCTTGGACGCGGACGGCCTCTTTCAAGCCAACAGTGTGGCGCGAGATCTGGTTCTACAGCGCGATAGCGCCGAGGGTATCATTGAGAGTTCGCTCGCGCTTGCGGCCAGCGAAGCGGGTGTCCCGGCCCGCACCCTCATCGAAGCCATTCGCGCGTTTAGCTTCGATGTGGATTTCCAGCGGGAGATCCGTAAAGGGGACAGCTTCGAATTTCTCTATGAATCCCATTGGGACCGGGAAGGCCAATTGGCCCGCACCGGACCTTTGCTTTATGGCTCGCTGACTCTCTCCGGCGAAAAGGTTGAACTCTATCATTTCGAGCTGCCGGACGGGTCATACGATTATTTCAACGCCGCCGGTGATTCGGTCCGCCGGACCTTGATGCGCACCCCCATCGATGGGGCCCGCCTGTCGTCTGGATTTGGCATGCGAAAACACCCGGTTTTGGGCTACAGTAAAATGCATCGTGGCACCGATTTTGCGGCACCCACGGGAACGCCGATCTATGCCGCCGGCAACGGTGTCATCGAGGCGGCTGGACGAAAAGGATCCTACGGAAATTACATTCGCATTCGCCACAACAGTTCTTTCAAGACTGCCTATGCTCACATGCACAACATCGCCAAGGGCATCAAGCGCAACACAAGGGTCAAACAGGGCCAGGTGATCGGTTATGTTGGCACCACAGGACGCTCGACCGGACCCCACCTTCATTACGAAGTTATTTTCAACAACAAGCAGGTCAATCCCCTGACCGTAAAGCTGCCGACCGGTGAAAAACTCCAAGGCGAGGTGCTGGCCCAATTCCAAAAGCGTGTGGAAGAGATTGACCGCATGCGCGGCACTGGAGGCTCGCTCATGGTCCAGGCCACTTGCAAGCAATCCGAAAGTGGTGAAACACCGCCAGGCTGCTGATCGCTACTGATCGGCCGCAGGGTATTTTACCGGCACTGTTGGGCTCTCTGCCGTTGCATGCGTCCCTGGGAGAACCTGCACCTCTGTCGCGCGCCTTAATCTTGCTCCGAGAGGGCAAAACAGGACCCAAGAAATTGGCCGGAGCGGGTTATATGCGAAGGCGACAAGCACACGCCTAGTTCACCCACTCTGCTTGTCGCGGCGTCTTTCCATCCAATGGCAGACCAGTGGCAGCGGGCGTTTTGATCCCTTGAGCGATTTCGCTCACCTGCTGAAATCCATCCCATTAAAATCCGTGCCGCTTGGCAGATTTTTATCGATATTGATTATGGATAACCTTTGTATGGGGCACCTTGGGAAAAGGAGACCGCCCCTCCCGCACCAGCTTGTCTCAGGCTGCCAAAAACCGGTCCATCGCGCCTTGACCCAGGACAAGGCAAACGTGCTATCTTTCAAATGGTGGCTTTTTCCGTGAGCTTGCCGTTGATTCGCAATGAGTGCAGCAGATTCCGCTGCCCAAACACCTAGCAAAGGGGGGACAGGTTAGTGAACGAAGAAATTTTTAACATGAGCTTGCGTAAGTTCTTAAAAAAGGTGGGTGTGACGTCGCAGCGAGAGATAGAGACCGCGGTGCGCAATGCGCTGGACGGCGGGAGCATCACCGGCGGCGGGCCTTTACCGGCCAAGGTCGTCTTGACCATCGAATCGGTCGGACTTTCGGTGGAAATCGACGGCTCCATTGAGTTGGATTAAGGGACCCGGGCGTTGCACCAGAATGAGGTGGGCCAACCTGGGCCGTCCGCGGCCAACAATTGCCCCTGGATATTGATGGAATGAAAAATGGCTCTGCCACGTGGGCTAGCTGGGGTTGGCGCGTCTTATGGTTAAAGACGGGGTCGATGCGCCGATATAGCGACACCTCATCACAAACCAATAAATACTCTTTTCTGTGGACCTTAGTCGGAGGTTAGCGAAGTCGAATCTCGCTAATCTGGCCGGAACCAAGCCAGGCCGGAAGTGAAGGATTCAGACCGCCCTTTACTTATCAATGCGGGATATTCTAGCAGCTTCGACCCCCTACGAGACATACGAGGACATCTTGACGTTCTTTTAATCTATGACTGTATGATGGCACATTATTGGGAAAACTGGTGCTCAATCCACCCCTTTCGGGGCCATTCTCACTGGGCAAGACGCACGATTTGCGCTTGAATGCTCAAAGAGGTGTCTTTGCGAAAGGTAACTCCCATGATCGAAAAAGGGTTCAGCCGCCCGGGTGGCTTGGTTCTAGTCCTCGTTCTGGCTTTACTCATGAGCTTTTCCTTTGGCGTCGGTTCGGCTGGGGCCGAGACAAAGGAGAAGGTTGAGACCGAATCATCAGGCGGTTTGGAGGACCTTTGGGGCGGCGGTACGGAAACGACTGTCACCAGTGGCCAGGACACGCCGGACATCAACAGCTTGCAGAACCAAGCCTATGACGGTCCCAAGGCCCGGGTGGCGGTTTCGCGCTTCGAAGACAAGACGGGCGGCGGCTGGTATTCCTGGCAGATCGGGGATGGCATGGCCGACCAAATGGCGACCGCCCTGGTGAACAGCAATTACTATATCGTGCTGGAGCGCCAGCAGCTTGGCGACGTGCTCGCCGAGCAGGACCTGGGGGACTCGGGCCGGGTCAAAACGGAAACTGCCGCGCCCATCGGTGAAATCGAAGGAGCCGAGCTGCTCATCACCGGCTCGGTCACCGAGTTCCGCGGCGATGCGGGCGGCACCCAAGGCAGCCTTGGCGGCCTTTTGGGCGATACCTTCGGTGGCATTGTGGGCGCCGTAACCGGCGGCTTTCAAGAGGCCCACGTTGCGATCGACGTGCGGGTGATCGACACAAAAACCTCACGCATCGTGGCCGCTACCTCGGTGGAAGGCGATGCGACCGACGTGAACCTGGGCGGTGCCCTGGCCGGCTATGGGGGCGGTGCCTTGGGCGGCTCCTTGTCCGCCTGGAGCAATACGCCCATCGAAAAGGCGCTCCGGATTTGCATCCAACGGGCCGTGGACTTCATCGTCTCAAAGACGCCGGAGGTCTACTATCGCAACGCTCCGGCCGCCGTCGCCCAGACGGTCTCGACCGCCCCCAGCCAGACCGCAATCACGACCCAAGTGGCGACCCCACCGGCAAGCTTTACGCCGGGCACGGTGGTGCGAGTCAAGCCGGCCAAGCTCAA
This sequence comes from Pseudomonadota bacterium, assembly GCA_039028695.1. Taxonomy (GTDB): domain Bacteria; phylum Pseudomonadota; class Alphaproteobacteria; order Kiloniellales; family Kiloniellaceae; genus JANQKX01. Next base: position 10,250 of record JBCCHN010000130.1, on the reverse strand, counting down.
TATGCGTGGCGGGCCCGGCACGAGCAACGCGGTGGTGGCCAGCTTGGGCCAAAACGAGCTCTTGCTGGTGCAAAGCCAAAACGGCGATTGGGTCCAGGTGCAAGACGCCCGCAATAGCTCGGGCTGGGTCGCCAGTTGGCTGATCTACAGCGACGGCGGCGTCACCTTGGACGATTTCGATGACGCGGTGGAGCAAGCCAGCACCGGCGGGGCCGCCACCCAATCAAGCGTCAGCACCACCGGCGCAGTCACCACGGAGTCAACGGGGGGCGAGTCAACGGGGGGCGATGCCGCCAGCAGCGGCTCCTCAAAAGCCGACATCAAGGCCAAACTGCAGCAGCTCAAAGAACTCTACGACGCCGAACTCATCACCCAAGAAGAATACGACGCTAAACGTGCCGAGATCATTAGCAACCTTTGAAGCTGGCTACGCCTGCGAGACGAGCAGGGGCTGATTGGCCAGACTGTCCAGCCAAAGCGTCCTTTGTATTGTTGGATGTTGGGACCTTCTCGTCGACGTCAGAGCCCTCAATATGGGCATTCACTGTGAATGCGAATTGTGCAGCCTTTCGGGAAGACCTTTGTCACAAGGTTGCCGAGGCGTTGTCAGGGGCGCACGTGGTTGAACAATGAAATGTCGTGATCTGGCTTAAAAACTTAATCGTTTTTCTCATAGATGATAAACGGCGTGCGCTCGGCAACTTGATCGTAAAGCATGCGGCCTTTGTAGTTGAACTCTTGCGTGGCCCAATAGGTGCTCGGCACCCCGTTCGCATTGGCCGCTTGGTGGACCGCTTCGATAAGCGCGCGACCAATGCCATTTCCCCTGACGTCAGGATCGGTATACAAATCCATCAGGTAACAGGTGTCTTCAACAGTCCACATAAAGCGGTGAAAGAGGAAATGGGCCAAGCCAACCGCTTTGCCGCCTTGTGCTGCAATCAGGCATTGGTACTCCCCCTTTTCGCCAGAGAGAAGTCGCTCAAAAGAAGTGCGATATACTTCTTCCGAAACGCTTGTTTCATAAAACGAGAGATACTCGGTCCAAAGGCGACGCCAGTCTTTGTGATCGTCAGCCTTAAGGGGCCGGATAATGAGTTCATCAGCCATTTTGGTCTCTATTTGGTCCTATCCCCATTGCGCCGGGGAATAAGGTCGGCTCATATTGGGTTTTCCCGCGCAGCCAATTTTTGGTCAATTGACCCTACTTTCGACACGGTTCCGACAGCTTATCAAAATTGGGAGCTGGCAACAATCGATCAGAGGGCAATTTGGCCGCACCCCCCGGCCGGGTCAGCACCTCAGTGACAGGCCCTTGGTGCCTCCCATAGTGTTGCGGGCAAGTGTTCCATCCATCGGTCGACTTCACCGATGGCATCGAGTCTCGCGCGGCAGCGCCTGGGGAGGTTGCCAAATCTAATCCGTCCCTATAAGTGCGATTTTGAACCGTCCCCGATACAGGGTCACCTCTTGTGTTGTTAAGAACGCGCCAAAGCTCGGGCCATGCCAAAGGGCTGCTTATCACCATAAGCGGCGTCATCGTTATGACGCCGGACAGCTTGCTGGTGCTGTTGGCTGGCCTAGAGCCGCTTCAAACCCTGGTCTGGCGCGGCTATTTGCAGTGTTTGGCAATCGCGTGCCTGATCGTTGGCTTGAAGGGCAAGGCCAGCGTGAGGGTTTTTCGAGCCATCGGCATCATTGGACTTTTCGCCGCCCTATCAATTGCTGTCAGTTCCGCAAGTTTTCTATATGCCCTCGACAATACGACAGTTGCCAACACTCTAGTCATTCTCGCTGCGGCCCCTATCTTTGCGGCGGCCTTCAGCTCCATTTTTCTGAAAGAGGCGGCAGAGACGAGAACGATCGTCGCCATTCTCTTTGTTTTTACCGGCATTGCCATCATAGGCTGGGGCTCATTGCGCGAAGGCACTTTGGTTGGAGACCTCGCAGCCTTAACCACGGCCATCTCGATGGCCGCCTACTTCACTATTCTTCGACATGCCAAGCACCAGATGATGCTTCCGGTCATCGCCATAGGCGGACTTCTGGCCGGGACAACCGGGTTATTCTTGGGCGGCGGTACCTTTCCAGAGGGTAAAACGATTTTGTACCTTGGGCTCATGGGTCTTCTTGTGATGCCGTTGTCGAGCGCACTGCTCAACATAGGACCGCAATATCTTCCCGCCGCGACCGTGGCTCTCATTTTGCTTTTGGAGACCTTTCTCGGCCCCTATTGGGTCTGGTTAGTGCTGGACCAAGTGCCCCCCGCCATCACACTGGCGGGAGGGTCCATCGTCGTCACGACGCTGATCGTGCACGCTCTTCTCGGATTTCGAAGCAATCGTTCCTGAGGGCCTAAACACCACAACGAGCCGGGTTACGACCGGGTCCTCTTAACACACAGGCTTCCCGCCACGGGGTACATGACCAAAGAACCCTGATTCGAAAATCTTGACTTTGGGTTTTTAGAGGTCGGCCGGAGAAACCGGAAATACCCATCCAGTGTGTCAGCCAGGTCCCGGACCAACCAACATGACCTCGTTTTAATCCGGTGATTAGACGAAGGACATTTTCCCATTCGACGTATTAGTCACGGTGGAAATTCCTCTGCCGTTCAAATTATGAAATCAAAGGAGTAGAGCCATGACCTTTAGTTCATCGACCTCTAAGCCCGACACCATCGTTTTGATGAAGCGGGCTCATGATCTGCGAAGCGCGGCAATCGCACACTTCTTTGGTAAGCTGTTCCGCACGCCCAAAGCGATCGCTGCCGAATGCCGACTCAGGCCTCACGCGGATCACGTGCCCCACTCGGCCGCCTCGTAGGGCTCACGCGGATGCAATAAAGATCGTCGCCAGCGATTGAGGACTTCCTCTCGATCGCTGGTGACCCGGCAAAGTAACGGAACAAACTTGAGGTGCCAGATTCGGACTTAGAGATTCTTGAACTCTGCCAGCTCCGCCCAGTCTTTCTGTCCGAAAACGACAAATGCCCGATCGGAAACGGCGACCCGCAGACCGCCTCTCTTGATGCCTCAAGCAGATATCGCGCACTGTCACCCAGGCCAGTGGAACATTTCATCGACTGTCCCCGCCAAACGTTGACGCTAATTTAGTTCGCAAGCTTATACTCGCCGCTGGTTTTCCTACATCCTGCGATCTCGCCGTCTGGAGCCGGCAACACGATGACCGGACTTCCCGTCCAGTTTCCTGTGACACCGGCAAATTCTTTGGTGCCACCAAATATTTTTTGTGTGTTCGATCCGTCCGCCTCAGGTGTGGCGATCGATAAAAACTGGGCGCCACTTTTGGTGCGGTGGATGCAGTAATGAGCAGGAACAATTGGCTCGCCATCCATCATCGCTCCCGTCCCGACGCAGACACCGGACTGGACGGTTTCCGGGTTTCCGTCCGTGGCGACCCAAGTCCAATTCCCTTTCCAAGCCCAGATGCGATCCTTTTGTGATGTTGCCATGGTTTCAATAGTCCCCGTCCAGCAGATGGTGCCATCGAAATTTCCAGCCTGAACGCTTGATGCCAATAACGCTGAGACCAAGCTCAGGGCCGTAGCCCAAGTGAGTTTCATTGATGGTCCTCCAACAATTGAGTGTAGGATAGCAAGTATACGATCACTCCGACGAATAGGCGGTGGGCTATCCGGCCGCCGTCGCCCACAAGTGTCAGTATCTCAGATACAGGCAGTGGATGTCTTCCATGATGTTGCGGGAGGGCATCTGGATCCAGTCACCCAACTCGTTTCCCTGGATCGGGTCATTGAGCCGACGCATCTCCAAGGCAAGGCGGCTTAGGGCTTTTTGGCCCAATATCGGGCCGTCATTTTTTACACATCTCTCAAAACATCGAAGATCGGAATCAGGTCCAGGTATTTGAGCCGGCCGCTAATGAGAACAATGGCCAGCGTTTCGCGTCGCGAAACGCTTTTGGTACAGGCGAAAGGACGGAACCAGGACCTAGAGGGCTCTCGTCGTTTCTTCGAAAAGACTGCCGCCCAGCCGCTAATGAGAACAATGGCTAGCGTTTCGCGTCGCGAAACGCTTTTGGTGCCGCCTGCAGGACTTGAACCTGCGACCCTCGCATTACGAATGCGATGCTCTACCAGCTGAGCTAAGGCGGCCTGGTGGCGGTGGGGCGCTCTTGAGGGAGAGCCCGGAAAATCCCCGACGCATTTGCCGGCAAGCACCGACCCTGAAGCGGCCTCGCCGGAATGGCGGGACTTTAGTTTCAACAATGGGGCAATGCAAGATGTCTCTGGTTGGCGTTTTTAGCAGGTGCTTTGGGCCGGGGCACCATGAGAAGACGACGACCACGACCGGGCCGCGTAGTTGAGAGGCACCCAAGGGAGAGGCCCTGGCCGGACGCTCACCCAGGCGGTCAGGTCGAGGCGCTGGCCTTGGTGGGGGTCTCGTCGCTGAGAAGTGGATTGGTGGCCGGCAGGTCTTCGGCAGGCTGATTTTTTTCGGCCGCCTCGATGGGTGCCTCCAAGGCCTCCATCCCATCGACCTGAGGCGGTTGGCGCCACTCCAGTATATTAAAAGTACCGCAAACCCCGCACTTGGACGCCCAGGTCCGAGAGGCCGAACCGCAGGAGTTGCATACCCAGGTGGGGCCCGGCGGCGCCGATAGGGCACGGCCGAGCCATTCCCGCGCCGCTGCCGCATTGCCGTGCTCTGATTCCTCAAGCTCGGCCATAAGGGTGCAGACCGGGGCGGTGGCCCCTTTTTTGGCGGCGGCTTCCAGATGACGCCGCGCCTCGCCCCACAGCTCCGCCTTCAAAGCCGCCCCGGCCAAAATGAGGTGGCTATCGGGGTGCTTGTCATTGGCGGCGGCCAGGCGCTGCAGGTGCTTATAGGCATCCATGGGCGACTTGCCCGGCTTGAGGCTTTGATAGGCCTCGGCCAACTCGGGATGGGGTTGGCGCGCCCAAGCTTGCTCAGCGGTCTTGCGCAGCTCCCGCTCCCTGCCCGCCTTGCCGGCCAGGCGGGCCAAGGTGATGGCCGCCGCGAGATAACAGCCTGGATTGGGGCCGGCCAATTTCAGGGCCATGCGGGCCAAGGCCATGGCCTCGTCCCGGCGCCCCTCGGCCTCGGTGATCAGAGCCCGTTGCAGGATCACCGCGCTGCGCTTGGCGGTCGCCTCGGCAGATGTCAGGACGTTGGCCTTGGCCGCCTCCTTCAAGGCATTTTCCGCCGTCACCAGATCGCCGTTGCGCTCGCTCAACTCAAAGAGATTGGTGAGCACCCAGGGGGTCTTGGGGCGGATAGCATGGGCCTTTTTGACGTAGTCCAGCGCCGCATCGTCGTCCCCTTCCTCGAGCGCCTGGGACAACAGACCGCGCAGACCCAAAAAGCGGGTCTCGGGGTTTTCCAGCATATCCAAGAAGAGTTTTTTGGCCGCCCCGTCCTGCCCGTTCATTTGAGCGGCCTGAGCCGACAAGAGCATGGTCAAGGGCGGATCTTGCAGCAGGTTCTCGGCCTTTTTGGCCCAGCGATTGGCTTCTCCTTGATCGCCAGCGGCCACCGCCACCATGCCGTGGCTCAGCGCCTTATAGCCGCGCTGCCGGCGGCCGGATTGCACCGCCTCGCCAAAAGATCGGGGCGCCCGATAAATTGCCCGCCAAAAGCGATACAGCAGAGCGGCCACCGCGGCCAAAATCAAGGCGGCCAATACCAACAGGCCAACCGGCGCCTTTTCCACCCGCCAACCGAGCCAGTCGATGGTGACCGTCCCCGGTTGATTAGCCAGCCAGATGGCCACCGCCACGACGATCGCGATTTTCAGGCAAAGCAAAAGCGCACGGGTCATGGTTCAGCCACCCGTGCCGGCAAAGAGTTTGGAGACCGCGGCGCTAAGCGCGGCCATGGCCGCGCTGGCATCCAAACGACCTTGCGCCTGGTTGCGCCAATCGGCAGCAGCGTCCTTGGCACCGCCGCTCAGGCTATCCAGCTCGGTCAGGGCACCGGCCAAATCCCCTTCGTTCAACTTGGCTTCGGCCCGGGCCACAATGGCACCAGTGCCGTCCCCCTCGGCCATGCCTACCGGGCGGATGGTAACCACGCTTGAGATACGCTTGAGCACACCCTCGGCCCAGCTATCGTCGGGCGAGGCAGGGTCTGCCCCAACAATCGCAGCTGCCGTGTCCGAGAATGTGGCCTGAAGCTCGGCCAGGGTCGGAACACCACCGGCCGCATAAGTGGATAGAGGCGCCAGGGCGGCGGCCAGCGCCGGATCATCCTGGCCATAGGGCTCGACCGCCTTGAGCTCGGATTCGAAGGGACCCGAGCCTTGGAGAGCATCGCGGAACTGCACACTCGCCAACAGCAGGGCGATTTCCTTACCCGCCGCCCGCGTGGCGCCGGACTGCTGATCCGACAATTCCTTTACCTGGGCGGCGAGGGAATCGAGCGCACCCAGTTTTTGCTCATTTTCGCTCAGACGTTGGGACAAGCTGGCCGCTTCATCGCTGAGCTTGGAAAGCTCCGCCGCGTTGGCAGCATTCCCACCCGTATCACCTCCTCCCGAAGCCGCTTGTTCTTGCAGGCTGGTGAGGCGATCGGACAGGGATTTCATCTCGGTATCAAGGCTGCCCACCTGGCTTTTCAAGGCAGCGATATCATTCTCAAAGGCAGTGGTATCGGGTGCCGTCCCACCAGAAGCCGACGTGCCGGGCTGGGTCACGTCTTCCAACGCTGCAACGCGTTGCTGCAGGCTATCGACGGCGGCGGCGGTTTTGGAGATCTCTCCGGCGGCATCGCCGGAGGACGCACTATCTCCTTGCGCCACTTGCTGAGACGTGGCCGGCAGCAAATCGGCTACGTAGGGCTCCCAAATATCCTTTGTCACCACGGCGCCGGCGGCACCGGCGGCCAAGACAAGGGCGCCCAAAAGGAAGGCGCCGAGGCCGCCTCCTTTTTTCTGTGGCGGTGCGGCGGGCCTGGCCGTGGCCGCACTCGCGGGTGCCGTTTTGGCCGCAGAGGAGGATGCTGAGGCACTGGTCCCGCCTTGCGAAGACTTTGCGCTTGCTTGCGCGGACTTTTCGCTTGAGCCGGATTTGGCATCCGACTTCCCGCCCGTGCCGGACGCGACAGCTTGGCTCCCTTTTGCCTTGTCGTCTTTGTCGGCCCCCTTGCCAGCGTCCTTGGAGGACGCGGGCACCGAACCGCCGGTGCTTACCTGGCCCGAACTCGCTTGGCCCGAACTCGCTTGGCCCGAACTCGCTTGGCCCGAACTCGCTTGGCCCGAACTTGCCTGACTGGCGGATTGATCACTGGCGCGCAGAAGATCTTGAGGCAGATCGATAGACTGGGATTTTGCGGCCTTTAGGATATCATCGTGACGGCTGGCCGGTATGGCCCCCCGTTCCTTCCAGCCCTGGACCGTGCTGACCGCCAAATTCAGCTTGCTGGCCATGGGCCGGATGCCACCGAATTTGGCAATCACCTCTTCCGCGGCTTGCGCCCCCGAGGGTGGGTTGGTCGATGGGGATGTATTGGACGATGGAGCCGCCGAAGAGGTCGACGCCGGATTGGCCTTGCCGCCCTTGTCACTGGATTGGTTTTTGTCTGAAGCCGCCATGCCCCCTCTTCATCCCTGTCATTCCGATGCACCGGTAAAAGCGCAAGGTATCATTCCGCGTTATTCTGCTTCATTTACAGCCTGGCCTGTTCGATCCAGACACGCAAGTAAAGACTTCTGGTCCGGCATAGCCGCAACCCTTATATCCCGCCAGGGCAGGTCCCCTATCTTAGCCTCGACAGCCGGGCTAAGGCAAAGGGCCAAACACCTTTTGAGACACACGCACAGCCCGTCGCGACGAACAAGTGTCGAAAAGGTTTCCGCAGTGCGGGGGGAAAAGAGCAAAACCCCATCGATTTCATTGGCCTCTAGGGCACGTCGGGTCCCTTCGGAAAAGCGGATCGCTGGCAGTGCATCGTAGATGATCGCTCGGCGCAAGGTGAATCCCGAGTGCTGAAGGTCGGCCTGAAGGTCCCCGGCTCGCACGCTGGCGACCGGTTGAAAGAGGCAACCTTGGTCGGGCGCAAGGCGTTCGCGCACCAAGGCAGCGAGATCCGACACATCGCCGCCAGCCGAGGAAACAGTCGCAAAGCCCGCCGATTGAGCTGCCGCTGCCGTTGCGCTGCCGACCGTGAATACGGGTAGTGAGCGATCCGGAATTCGCTGAGCAAAGATTCTAACGCCGTTGGCGGAGGTGAAAAGAAGGGCTTGGACACCACTCAGGTCTATGGGCGCAACATCCGGGTTTCGGGGCACAATTTCCAAGAGGGGCTCGATTATCGGATGGTGACCTTTGTCCAACAAAAGTGCGCGCAGGGGCCTGGCGTCTTCAAGGGGGCGGGTGATCAGGATATTCATGTCACGTCATCCTGGCCTTTTAAACCGGACTCGGTCGTCCAAATAGAACCAGCGCCCGTTCAATGGGCCGATCTTAGCCAAAAAAGGCGGAAAAAGCCTGGGACCATTGAGACGCTTCCGCTTGTTGCCGCAATGCTTGTCCGGTTGCCGTTCCTATCATTTCGGCTTCCTCGAGCGGCCCCTGCCGCTCGTCCTCAATCAACGCTGAGCCATCGGGCAAAGCCACTAAGGCGCGCAGACGGATCGTGCGACCGTTTTCCAGCTCCGCGAAAGCACTGATCGGCGTTCGGCAAGACCCGTCAAGTACCGCAAGGCAAGCCCGTTCGGCCCTCACCCGCGCCGCGGACATGGGATCATTGATGGCATCGACCAAGGCTCGGGTCGCCTCGTCGCCACAACGGGTTTCCAGACCAATGGCACCCTGGGCCACCGCCGGCAACATCACCTCGGGTGCAAGAGCCTCGGTCACGGCTGCCACCATATCCAAGCGTTTCAGACCGGCCATCGCCAAGAGGGTCCCATCCACCTCGCCCGCCTCCAGTTTGCGCAGACGTGTTCCCACGTTGCCGCGCAGGGTAACCACCTCCAAGTCCGGGCGACGGGCCTTTACAAGCGCTTGTCGACGCAAGGAAGCGGACCCGACCACGGCACCAGACGGCAAAGCCGCTAGGGTCAGGCCGTCGCGGCCGATCCAAGCATCCCGCGGATCTTCGCGCGGCAGGATGACGGGAATTTCCAGACCGTCAGGCAGCCATGTGGGCACATCCTTCATCGAGTGCACGGCGGCATCAATCGAGCCGTCGATCAAGGCCTCCTCGATTTCTTTCGTGAACAGGCCTTTGCCCCCAATTTCGGACAAGGGCCGGTCAAGGACCTTATCACCGGTCGTTTTAATGACCTTGATCGAGATGGCTTCCGCCGGCGCCAACTCCGGATGGGCCTGGCGAAGCCGGGCGGCCACCTCATGGGCCTGGGCCAAGGCCAAGGGTGAGCCCCGGGTGCCGAGCTTGATTTGGGGTTGAGCGCTCATCATGGGGAAGAAGTACGGCCTTGCGTCGATGGGTGCAAGCAGCATCAGGGCTAGCCGAGCACGGGGAACACTTTCCTTTATCGCGGGGCAAAGATAAAACAAGGCCACAGGAACCAACCCTTGGCACAGAGAGCCAGACCCGTTGATAACGTTGAGACCGCATAGCGTCATCGAGCCCAAAGGGTCAATTTGGACCCCGCTGCACCATGAACATTCTTGGGATTGAAACCAGTTGCGACGAGACGGCTGCCGCCATCGTACGTGACCAGCGCACATCAAGCTCAGGAGAGATCCTGGCCAATCAGGTGCTGTCCCAACTGGAGGATCACCGGCCGTTCGGCGGCGTGGTACCGGAAATCGCCGCGCGCAGTCACTTGGATCATCTGGACCGGCTCATCCGACAAGCCCTGGCCGAAGCTAAAGTCGGCTTCGCCGACTTGGATGCGGTCGCCGCAACCGCCGGGCCGGGCCTGATTGGTGGGGTTTTTGTGGGCGTCATGACCGCCAAGGCCATCGCGTTGGCCCGCGACTTACCCTTTATCGCGGTTAATCATTTGGAAGGGCATGCCCTGACGGTGCGCCTGTCCCAGAACGTGCCTTTTCCCTACCTGTTGCTACTGGTGTCGGGCGGTCATTGCCAGTTGTTGGCGGTTGAAGGTGTGGGCCGCTACCGGCGTCTGGGCACCACGCTAGACGACGCGGTTGGTGAGGCTTTCGACAAGACGGCCAAACTGCTCGGCCTGGGATACCCCGGCGGCCCCTTGGTGGAAAAAGCGGCCGCTCAAGGCGATCCATCGCGATTTAATCTGCCTCGGCCCATGATGGGGCG
>JBCCHN010000129.1:0-14959 GCA_039028695.1 Pseudomonadota bacterium | reverse complement strand
TTCGTCCGCCGAGGCGGTAAAGCTCAATAACATATCCCAGGCCGGGGTTTGACCCGCCCGTTGTGTGGCGCGCTGGATCAAAAAAGCGCCATCGCGGTAATGCAAAAACGCCATGTCCGTGACCCTGAAGGCGGCGGCTATCGCCGCATTGCCCTCATGACCCGAGCTGCCGATGGTATAAAATCCTTCGCCTCGCGCCTGCATCTTGCGCGAGGTCCGATCCAATTGCCGGCTCAGCACCTGCGAGTGAAAAATCTCTGCCGTTGCCTCGGGGCTTAGCCCTGCATCTGCACAAGACATTGAGCCATCGCGGGCGGGAAGATCCCCCGTGGCAACCCGGCGCAAGAAGTTTTCATGGACAATATCGGCGCGGTCCACGCTTCAATCCTCTCGAAATGATCAACAAAGACGGCAGTTTGAGTGGCGGCGCTCCCACCCGGATGGGTTCTTCTCTTCGAGTGCTTACCATGGAGTGTCAGGCCCCTTCTAGGGAATTCATGGCCGCCCAAGCTTTGCGTCTCTCCCGGAATAAAGTAGGAAAATATGCTAACCCGCAGGTGAGGAGGTAAACAGCATGACTGAATTCCTCTGGGTCGGCGCGACCATCGGCACGGCGATCGGCTTTTTGCATATGCTCCGAACAATTCTAACGCGTTGGAGCCAACCTGGTTTGACCCCTCTAAAAACCGTTTGGCAGGCCATCTGGATCTGGGCTCTATGGATCTTGTTCGGTGCCTATGTTCTGGCTTTCTGGATTATGGGCGCAGTCTGTTGGGGCCTGTGGTCCATGCTCACGATCAAGCGAGGTTTGCCATGACCGTGCAGACAATCAAAAATGCCGCGATCATTGGGGCTGGCGTCTCCGGATTGGCAACGGCGAAATGCCTGCAGCAAAAGGGTATCGCCTGTACGGTCTATGACCACAATCCTAAGCTGGGCGGTGTTTGGGCCGACGGCTATCACGGATTCGGGGTGCAGATCCAAAAAGATCTTTATGAATTCCCAGATTTTCCTCTACCTGATGCCGTGCCGCATTTCACGCCAGGTCCACAGTTTCAAAACTACATGGAAGATTACTGTGATCATTTCCAGATCCGAGATTGTTTAAAGCTGAGGACGCGCGTGACCTCGCTCAGTCGGTCGGGCGAGGGCTGGCAGTTGGAAGTAGAACGGGATGGCCAGGTGGAGAGCGTGGCCGCCGATCTTGTGGTGGTCGCCACGGGCCTTTATTCCGAAACCCCTGAAATGCCCGAGGTTCCGGGCCAGGATTCCTTTGCCGGCGACATTGTCCACAATAGCCAGGTCAAGGAGATCGAGATGCTGCGCGGTCGCCAGGTTGCCGTGATCGGCTATGGCAAATGTGCCACCGATATTGCCGGTGACGCCGTGGGCGTAGCCAAGTCGGTTCATCTTGCCTTTCGCACCGCCCATTGGCCGGTACCAAGAAAACTCTTAGGCCTACTACCCTTCAAGTGGGGCATGTTGACGCTTATGGTCGCTGCCATGATCCCTCCTTATGTGCGGCCCACGCCGGTCATACGCCTTTTGCACTGAATCGGGTATCCGCTGCCTTGGCTCTTTTGGCGCGTGGTTGAGCTTCTTTTGCGCGCCCAGCAAAAGCTGGATACCAGGATTGCTCAAGGCAAGACCTTGGTGCCCGACCAACCGGTTGAATACGATGCCTTTGCCGACCTAACCATGGTACCGCGGCCGGGTTTTATCGAGCACATTCGCAATGGTCACATCACTGCACATCGCAGTGACTTGAAGGCTTTCACGGAAACGGAATTGGTGCTTCAGGATGGTGATGTTCTGCCGGTGGATTGTGTGGTCCTCGGCAGGGGTTGGAATACCGGCTTTGAATTCCTGAACGACGATCTGCGCGCAGATCTGGGCGATGGTCCTGACGGATTTTACCTCTATCGGCACATTTTGCATCCGAAGGCGCCAAATCTTGCCTTTGTGGGCCGTGCCTCGTCCTTTATGAGCGCGACGACCTTTGCCCTGCAGGCGCGCTGGCTTGCCAAAGTTGCTGCGGGATCAGTGTGCCTACCACCGGCAGAGGACATGTCGGCGGAAATCGATGCCCTTAAGCGCTGGAAGCGTTCCTGGATGCCACCGGGCCCGGCCCGCTCTGCCCCGCTGTTGCTTCACATAGCTCACTACCACGATGAGCTCATCCGCGATATGGGCGGCGAACCGCCTAGGAAACGGGGTGTTTTGGCGCCGCTCAAAGAATTGCTGGTGCAGTACCAGGCCAGTGATTTCCACGAAGTGGTGTAGGCCCATCTCTTTTGGCAGAAGTAAAGGCAGAAGTAAGGGCAGCAGGAGCTCAAGTGGGTCTCTGCTGCCCGTAAACATCTGCTATTTCGTGCGACCCCGAATTAAAATCCTTGCAGGCTTAGGTCTTCGGGGAACGTGACTGCATAGCCGAAGTCGATGACCCTCGTCTCATTGGGCAAATAAGTGTTCTCCCAGGCCAAGACGCCAGGTCTGCCGTCATTATCCTTTTCCGTTGCGGGCGTGCTATCCGAAAGAAGGGTCACCTTAATGCGCTCGTCCTGAGCAACGGGCATCTGGTCAAGCACAAGGATGTCATAAGGTCGATCGTGGTGGTTTGTGACCTCGATCTGGAAACGTCGCTCGAGGCGCTGGTCCCGATCGATCAAGCCTTCTTGCGAGCGTTCGCCGCCCATAATGCGGTAGGCCACTTTGACCTTGTCATCCGGGCCGAAAGAAAGCTGGATGGTCTCGCTCGGGCGCACCATATCCAAGTGACTGCGGCCGATGAAATTGCCGTCTTGAAATATAGCAACGGGGCCGGGGAGGAGGGCGGCTCCGCCGTCGAGTACCACTTCGCCGGTCAGATAGGCTTTGGCTTGGAGTTTGGGAACGGTGCGTAGGCTCAAATCCGCCTGGAGTGTCCGCTGATTGATGACGAACTTCTGGGGTGCGTTGTCGGAGGCAACACGGACCCGCGCCGGAATGTCGTAGCGAGCGCTGAAGGCGGCGGCGGCCAGATCGGCTGTAAGGTGGGATGCCGGCTGGTTGGGGATCTCTTCACGACTCTCCATCATGGGCGCATGGCTATCCTCAAAAGCAAACAAGCTGCTCTCGGCGTCCCCGGACCTGCTGCCTTTGCTCAGATATTCTTCCTGGGCCAGAAGCGCCGCCTCAAAATCCAAGAACCAGGGGGTGAGTTCAGGTGCCTGGGCGTCTTGGCTTGGTCGGGCCGTCGAGAGTGTTAGTTTGACGTTGCTCCAGTCCTCGCCGCTTCGCTGGCGCACCTCGCCGAATTGGACCAGTGTGAGGGTGCCGGTCTGGGTGTCCAGGCGCGCGTCATAGAGGGGGCGCCAGGACGCGCCGGGCAATTGATAGGTCAGATCCAAAGTGGCGGTGGTTGCGTCGGCGGCGGCAACCCTGACGCTGGCTTCCAACTTAGCGGTTTGTCCGGTGGCGACTTGGTTCAAAGCCTTTTGAGTTTGGTCGATTTGACGGTTCAATGCTCGCTGGTCGATTTCAGCTTCGCGGATTTCCCCATAGGCCTCTGCCGCACCCTTGCCCAGTGCACTCCATGCCGCTTGCCAGTCAGCAGGATTAAGCGCTCCTTGGGAGATGTCGCGATTTTCCCGTTCCGGCACGGCCTGACCCAGAGCGGTGATAAAGGACAAGCGCATGCGGGCGGCGGCGACCTGATCCTCGAGGACTCGACGCTGATCCAGCAAGCCCTCCAAGGCCAAGCGCAGCCGCTGTTCCTCGGCCTGCACATAATCACTGGCAAAGCGCTGCTTCACCTCGACCGAGCCGATGGTCAGGCCGGTTCCGCTATGCCCTTCGATACGCAAGCTATCGGGCAGGAGACCTGCCGGCAAATCGGTGACCACCAGATCGGTCTCGCCCTCGGGAAGGGCGATCTGTAGTTGCCGGGTCACGCGGGCAAGAGATGGGAAGACGGTAACGGCAACGATGTCAGCCCGGGTTTCGAGGGGCTCCGGGTCGGGCTCATTGGCATTGGCGATGGGGCTGGCCGATAAAGCCAGCAACAGCCCGGCGGTAGCCAAGGCGATACCCCAAGAGGGTCCTTTATTGGCTGTGAGGTAATCGCAAAGTCGTCGTGGGGTCATTTTAAAGTAGCCTCCTAAACGGGCCGGACGGCTCGGCGGATGACCGATCGGACGGCGTGTTGTGGATCAGCGGCTACTTGCCTGTTTTTGTTTTGCCGATTGGGCCCGCGAGGGCCTGGACCAAGCCTAATTCTTCTTGCTCTTTTGGCTTTTTGGGGTTGGTCCAGGCCCTCTAATCTCTCGACTGGCCGGTGCCGGAATTTGGTCGTTTTTTATTTTTGTTCGCCTTGTTCCAACGTCTAACGATATCCACTCCTAGCGCTACTTTTTTTATTTTTGTTGCGGCCGTTTTTTTGTTTTGGCCGTTCGTTTGTTGAGGACAAGAATACAATTCCGTTTGGTCTTTTTGGGGCGAATTAAGGCGGAAATGAGGAATATTCTCAAGGAGACGTGATAAAAATTTTATGTAATTTCAATGGTTAAGTAGGCTTAACTAAGAAGTCTGTGGAAATTCAAAGCGCCCGGCCTTAAAGGGCGATAGATCATAGCGGCTCTGGCCCTTGACAATTAAATCGGCCACGACCGAGCCGACCATGGGGCCAATCCCAAATCCGTGTCCGCTCAGGCCCGCGGCGATAAAAAGGCCGCCGGGGTGATCTAATTCATCGATGACCGGCAGTTCATCGGGCATGTAATCGATATAGCCCGCCCAGGTTTTTTCAAAGGCCATGGGCCCGGCGCCGGGATAGTCCTTTTGGAAATCTTTTAAGGCGCGATCCAGCGCCTCGGCCGCAGGGGGCGGCTCGATGGTTCGTTGTTGGACCGGGTCGGCGAATCGCCCAAAGAGATCCTGCCAAAGTGCTGATCCCAAACGAACTTTGAGGTTTCGCCGGTTTCTCTTCGCAAGCGGTAGAAACTGAAGGCCAAATCGCAAGCTATCCAGATTCAGATCGTGATAGCCGTCCGAGGCGGCGGCGACGGTGACTCGGCGGTCAGGGCGCTGGCGGTAAGCGCAGCGGCTCCACACCACAAGTTTCCGCAGCTCGAGGGGGATCGGGCCGCTTCTCCCGACCGAGGCCCGCACCCACAAACTGGGGTGGCGGTGCCCAATAGATCTCAACAAACGCGAGGTCCAGGCTCCGGCGGCACAAACCACCGTGGCCGCCGCCACGCTGCCTTGCTCGCTTTCTACCCCGCAAACCTGGCCATTTTGGATATCGAGTGACAATACACCGCAGAAATCCGCCACTTTTGCGCCAAGGCGTTTTGCCGCCGCCGCAAAGGCGGGGGCTACTTTTTCGGGCTCGGCACAGCCGTCGGAGGGGGTGAACATGGCTCCCAAGCATCCCGTTGAATCGAAATGGGGCAGGGTCTTGGCAACCTGCGCCGGGGTCAAAATATGGGTATCAAGCCCATGCTCCTTGGCGATGGGCAGCCAAGCCTCGCTGTCTTCCAAGCGTTGCTTGTCAAAGGCGACCCGCATTTGACCTTGTTGACGCCAATCCAAACCGGCTTCCAGGTTCTGCTCCAGCCCTTGCCACAGCCGATTGCAGTCCATCATTAGGGGAAGTTCCGCCGGGTGGCGGCCTTGCTGGCGCACGGCGCCCCAATTGCGGCTGGACTGTTCACCGGCGATGCGGCCCTTTTCGAAAAGTACGACCGACTGGCCCTGGCGGGCCAGATAATAGGCCGCAGCCGTCCCGATAATTCCGCCGCCGATGATCACGACATCGCAATTTTTGGGCAGATCATGGGCAGGTGCGGTGGCCCTCGGTGACGTGTTCATGGTGCCTCGTGCAGACAATTAGACAAACTCATCATGGACCGGTGGATCCGGGCCGCGCTATCCTGCAAACGACCGTCAAGGTCCTCTGGTGGGCAATTTTATGCGGCTTTTTCATAGACCTAGGGGCTGTCGGTAACGATCAATCAATGTTAACCTGACAGGTGCTCGGCCGCTGCGTCGCGGTCGACGACGAGTGAAAACGGGACGCCGAGCCCAACCGAGCCGGGAGCCTTTACCACCATGTCAGCGACCCATCGCAGCGGCACGGATTTGCCGATCAAGACGCCCTTGCGGGGCAGCTTATTGCTGGATGATCCGGTGCTAAACAAGGATACCGCCTTTAGTGAGGCTGAACGAATTTCCTTGGGGCTTCTGGGTCTCTTGCCGCCCCATGAGGAAAGCTTGGAAGAACAGGTGGCGCGGGCTTTTGAAGCCTATGAGCGCCAGGAAAACGATCTGGATCGGCATCTCTATTTACGCGGTTTGCAAGACCGTAACGAAACCATTTTCTATCGGCTGGTATTGGACCATCTGCCAGCCATGATGCCGATGATCTATACACCGGTAGTAGGCGCGGCCTGCCAGCAGTTCAGCGAGATCTATCGTCGGCCCCGCGGGCTCTTCATAAGCTATCCCGAGCGCCATCGGATTAACGATGTCCTAGCGAACTGGTCAGACCGAAACGTGCGGGTGATCGTGATGACCGACGGCGAGCGGATTTTGGGTCTGGGCGATCAGGGCGCGGGTGGGATGGGTATCCCCATTGGTAAGCTGTCCCTTTACACCGCCTGTGGCGGTATCGATCCGGCCAATACACTGCCCATTCTCTTGGATGTTGGAACAAACAATCAGGAAAGATTGAACGATCCGCGCTACATCGGTTGGCGCCATGAGCGTATCACCGGTCAGGACTATTTCGACTTTTTGGATGAAGTGGTGCAGGGCATCAAGCGCCATTTCCCCACTGTGTTGCTGCAATTTGAGGATTTCGCTCAAACTCATGCGAGCCCCTTGCTGGCCACCTACCGGGATCAACTTTGCACATTTAATGATGATATTCAGGGGACGGCTGCTGTAACTGTCGGCACTCTGCTTGCTGCGGCCAAGGTCACCGACACCAGGATCCGCGACCACCGTGTAGCCTTTTTGGGTGCGGGGTCGGCGGGCTGTGGTATCGCCGAGCAGATCATTGCCGCGATGGTTGAGGAGGGGCTAAGCGAGCCGGACGCGCGTGCCAAAATCTTTATGGTGGATCGACCCGGCCTTCTCCATGATGCTATAAGCGGGCTCTTGCCTTTCCAAGAAAATCTATGCCAGTCCACGTCCTCGATTGCCGACTGGACCCGCGAGTCCTCGGATACGATCTCGCTGTTGGACGTGGTTCGCAATGCCAAACCGTCCATTCTGATCGGCGTGTCGGGACAGCCCCATTTGTTCAGCGAAGACGTAATCAAAACCATGGCGGGCGCGGTGGATAGGCCGATCGTTTTTCCTCTCTCAAACCCAACCTCGCGGATCGAGGCGGCACCGCAGGATATCTTAACTTGGACGGACGGGCGCGCACTGGTGGCGACGGGAAGCCCCTTTGCACCCATATCCTATGGTAAAAAGTCATTCGAAATTGCTCAGTGTAACAACAGCTATATCTTCCCCGGCATGGGCCTAGGCATATTGGCGGTGGGCGCACGGCGGGTGAGCGACAAGATGTTCATGGCTGCATCACGGGCCTTGAGTGACTGCGCGCCGGCCCTGAAAAGCCAAGAAGGCGCTCTTTTGCCCGAACTTGCCGACATTCGAGTCGTTAGTCGGCACATTGCCCTGGCGGTGGCGGCCCAAGCCGAGGCGGATGGTGCTGCCGAACCGCGCAGTGACGAGGAACGTCGATCCTTGGTCGAGGCACAAATGTGGACGCCGCAATATCGGCAGATTGAGGCAGTCTAAAGGGTGTTTCAACCTTTTATATTCAACGGATAGAGTGAAAAAGGCTAAAGTAAGATGGCATTTGATTTTCAAGGATATCAGCCTCGGGGTGACAAAAAGAACTCCGAATTGTTTGAGATTTATCGGCATAAGATCTTCGAGCGACGCCAACAATGTGGCTTGATGGATCTCCTGGGTGAGATCGGCGCTTTGGTGATCCAAATCGATCATGGGGACGGCATAGATTATCTAGAAGAGCTTTACCTCATGACGCCCATGCGTCTGAAGGTCAGTTTCCTGACCGATACCCATAAGGTCTATATCCTAGCTGGCGATCCTCGCTTTCCGATTTATATGGTCATGGAGCCTTTGTCGAACAGCTTTGAGGATGATTTGACCCGTCTAAACATGCTCTATCCCAATGCCCGCCAAAAACCCAACGCCCGTTATGTAGGAGAGGTATTTTCCACAAAGGATAAAGACGAAACCCAGCGCCTCCTGGAGGAACATGATATTCGCTTTCATGTTCCCGCCGTTGGTCAAAACGCGCTTTTTTCAGATTCGCGATTTTCATTTACCCAGCCGTCCGATTTTACCGGCAATCTAGTGGGCTATAGCCAGCTCGATCTTCATGATAGTGAGGCCTTGGTAGTGGGCGAGCGATTCGAGTTGAACTCGGCCGAAAGTGCCCGGCTGGCTGCCGCGGATGAAAGGTCAGACGAGACCGGCCTCAAGGATCTGATCCTGGGTGTGGACCATATGGCGACACGTATTCTCTCAGGAGAGCGTGAAGATGCCATATTGGAGTTTTTGACCCTCTCGAACTATTACTTTTGGGGAGCTTACAACATCAAGGAGATGAACTCCTCCACAAATGTAAACCGAAATCCCTTCGTAAAGGACGATAAGGTGTCCCCGGCCAAGGTTTTCACTGCGAATAACACGCCGTCATTTGTAAATTCCTTCGAGGGTCTTCCCATGCCGACTGAGAATTTTGTACGGAATTATGGCCGGCGCATGCATCACATCGCCTTTGAGGTTAAAGACGGGGATCGTGGATCAAGCGGAAAGAACGTGGACTACGTGGTGAAAACCCTCAAAGGCTTCGACAAGGAGTTTCTGGCCCATGTGGTGGGCGAGTGCAGAGATGAGCCCAACCTGAAACAGATCTTTTCCAAGCATTCTCCCTATTCCATCTTGATTACCGAGTATGTGGAAAGGTGTTTTGGGTTTGACGGGTTTTTCACCAAGGATAACGTCGCGGCCTTGACCGAGGCGGCCGGCTTGGACGAACGCTTTGAGCACGGCCATGTCTTCGACTAAATGTTTGTGCGGACTGTATCATGGGAGCCTCACTGAACCTGAGGCGGGTAAGGGGGTATAGGTGTCGGAGTATTTTCAGGCTCGCTACGCGGTATTTTTCGTGGCGGTGGTGTTGTCCCTGGTGCTGTTGCTGTTAATGGGCGCGGTCTCCATTCACTTTTTCTGGCCTTTTTTGGTGACAAGTGCGCTGGTGCTTTTGGGCCTGTGGGACCTCGCGCAAACCCGGCACAGCTTGTTGCGCAACTATCCTATTATCGCCCATATGCGGTGGCTGTTCGAGGGTATCCGCCCGGAAATTCGGCAGTACTTTGGTGAGAGCGATATCGGTGGCCGACCTTTTGACCGGGATACTCGCAGTCTGGTTTACGAGCGGGCTAAGAATGAGCATGCCGAGGAGCCATTCGGCACGGAGTTGGATGTTTATCAACCGGGCTATGAGTGGTTCACCCATTCGATCGCGCCCAAGGCCAAGTCAGAAAGCGAGTTTCGGGTCCGCTTGGGCGGCGCCGACTGTAAACGGCCTTATGAGATCTCGCGATTGAATGTATCGGCCATGTCCTTTGGCGCGCTGAGCGCCAATGCCATTCGAGCGCTAAATCTTGGCGCTAAGATGGGCGGCTTTGCCCATGATACGGGCGAGGGAGGGCTGACCCAATACCACCTGGAAAACGGTGGAGACATCATTTGGGAGCTGGGCAGCGGGTATTTCGGATGTCGGACCAAGGATGGTAAATTCGATCCGGAAAAATTTCGCGATAAGTCCAATCAGGATCAGGTGAAGGCGATCCACATTAAGCTGTCCCAGGGCGCCAAGCCGGGCCTGGGCGGGGTGATGCCGGGGGCTAAGGTTACGCGGGAGATTGCCGAGATTCGTGGCGTCCCCGAGGGGGTTAAATGTGTATCGCCACCCTATCACTCCGCATTCTCGACTCCGCGTGAGCTGATCGAGTTTGTTGCCCAGCTGAGGGAACTTTCCGATGGCCGCCCCACGGGCTTTAAGCTTTGTATCGGGCGGGAGCGGGAGTTCTTGGCGATCTGCAAAGCCATGATCGATATGGACACCTATCCTGACTTTATCACCATCGACGGCGGGGAAGGAGGCACCGGAGCCGCGCCTTTGGAGTTCGAGAACAATGTAGGTGCGCCGCTGACATTTGGATTGGTTTTTGCGCACAATGCCTTGGTGGGGGCGGGCCTGCGGGATCGGATCAAAATCGGATGCAGCGGCAAGGTTGCCTCCGGTGCCGATATTGCTAAGCGCGTCGTGCAGGGAGCAGACTATTGTAATGCGGCCCGCGCCATGATGTTTGCTCTAGGCTGTATACAAGCCCAACGTTGCCACACAAATCATTGCCCCGTAGGCGTCGCCACCCAAGACCCGCGGCGGGAAAAGGCCTTGGTGGTGCCGGATAAGGCGGAAAGGGTTCACCAATTTCACGCCAATACGGTTGATGCCTTTAACGAGATTATAGCGGCCATCGGCTTGGCGGACCCAGCCCATTTGGAGCCTCATCACTTGCGCCGCCGAATTAACTTCACTGAAGTGAGGTCCTATGAGGATCTCTTCGCCTGGCTGGAGCCCGGGGAGCTGATCGCTGGGACCGACCGGCCGGACTGGCATCGGATTTGGACCAACGCGGATCCGGACAGCTTTCGGTTCCAGCCGCAAGATTCGTAGAGTTGAAATGGGGTTTAAGGGCATAGAGGTGAAGGATGTGTGAGCTCTTTGGTGTCTCGAGCGCCAAGCCGGTCAAGCTGCGCTATTCTTTGGAGGAATTCGCGAAACACGGCGGATTACTCCATCCCAATAAGTCAGGCTGGGGCATTGCTTACTATGAAGGGCGGGATGTCTTGTTGCTCAAGGAGGCCTCGCCGGCTGCTACCAGCCCATGGGTCGACTTCATTCATAACATCGGTCTGGATAGCCACGTGGTCATTGCCCATGTACGCTATGCCACGGCGGGTGAGCCTGCCTTTGAGAATACGCATCCCTTTCGTCGGGAATTGGGGGGTCAAGCCCACGTCTTCGCCCACAATGGCACGCTAGAGGGTATTTTTGAGAGGATGCCTCTTGTGTCTGAATTTGTCCGGCCCATCGGGTTGACAGATTCCGAGCATGCCTTTTGCGTGCTAATGGAGCGCCTGGAACCACTGTGGCGCCGGTCTGCCGGTAAGGTGCCAGACTTATCGGCGCGCCTGGAACTGATCGCTGAGACGGCGGCTGAATTGCGGCAACTGGGGTCGGCGAATTTTCTATACAGTGATGGGGATTGCCTCTTTGCTCATGCCCACCGGCGCAGCTTTGATGAGGGTGATCATTTCAGTCCGCCCCGACCGCCGGGCTTGTGTCTGGGCAATCGCTTGGACATTGCTAAGGATTTTGAAGCCCGCGGCCTTAAACTGGCCCTGCACGAGCCGGAAACGCCGGCCCTGATGCTCGCTAGCGTGCCTCTTAGCAAGCATGGCTGGACGCCCCTGCCCGAAGGCAGCATTACCGCCCTGCGTAATGGGGTGGAGGTTGCGCGGGTATAGTCACCAATCCTGCGGCTTAAATTATTGTTCACAAAATAACTCCAAATTTATCTCTCATTTAGGTAAATCAGCCTGTCAGTTTTAAACCTATGGGCGAGGCTTAATTGTGTGGATGATCGGGATGGAAAATTCGAACTCACGGGCGCAGGACTCAGCGGAACGAGCGCTCGTTGGTCATAGCGCGCGGCCATGGGGGTTTTGGGCAACCATTGGATTTTCCTGCGTGATTTTGTTGGCCTACTTTGCTGCCGCGGCCGCGGTAATTGCCGTGTTCGTCGCCCTCGGGTTTGGCCAGGACTCGAGTAGGGACTCCGATGAGATCGTCGCAGCTCTCATGGAAAATGGTTTTGCTATCTCCCTTTCGATGATTGTGAGTGCTTTTGTCGGCTTATTAATTTTATGGCTCGCTTGTGTTGTTCGGAAAAACATCAAAATCGCCGATTATTTGGCTCTTAAATCCTTTAGCTTGAAGGCATTGTTATTTTGGGTCGGGATATTGATTCTGTTTAATCTGATTATTGTTTTGTTGTCTTATGCTATTCAATTTCAGGATATGGCGGACCTCTATTGGCCGTTGCTCGACGAAACCCGGAATCGTTATATTTTCTTGTTTGCCGCTTTGGTCTGCGCCCCAGTTTTTGAGGAAGCATTCTTTAGGGGATTTCTTTATCGCGGTCTTGCTGAATCCAAGATGGGTGTGCCGGGGGCTATAGTCTTATCCTCGTTCGTGTGGTCGATCATTCATCTGCAATATAATTTGGACATTTTACTGATTATTTTTTTCCTGGGTGTCCTTTTTGGTCTGATCCGTTTCCACTCCGGATCGGTAAGCCTGACGATGGTTTTGCATGCCATCCACAGCGCCTGGTCCTTTGCTTTCATCACTTAGTTTGGCGGCGGCACAGTTGTTTGAC
This sequence comes from Pseudomonadota bacterium, assembly GCA_039028695.1. GTDB lineage: Bacteria > Pseudomonadota > Alphaproteobacteria > Kiloniellales > Kiloniellaceae > JANQKX01. Next base: position 2,420 of record JBCCHN010000129.1, on the reverse strand, counting down.
GGATTGAAGGCTTTGGGGTTCAGAGTTGCGCCAGGTCCTTTTCTTGGCGTTTGGCTGCGCTGAAGAATCGGGCGAGTGCTTCGGCAACGAAGGGGTTCTCCTGCTGAATGGCTTTAAAAAGCTCGAGGGAATCGTGTTCCAAGTAGCTTACGGCTTCCATCATAAGGTCGAAGGTCTTAGTGGTTTGACGAATGCCTTTCAATTCAAGATCGGTGAGGATTTTCCCAAGCAGATGGGTTAACCCTTGTACGTAGGCCATGTCCCGGTCGTGTTGCTCGGGCGTGGCCTCGATCACCTTGAGGTGAAGCTTGTCACGCAGGAAGGCGGCCACGGGTTTGCCTTTTTGGCCACGGACGTCGCACAGGCTGATCTTTAGCCCGGCGATGGAGCGACGGCCCGACTGCGGTCCGAATAGGGGATGTGTACAGATAATGTTCGTCGACGTCGGCAGATGACGGCTGAGGATCTCCGCGGGCTTGACCTTTACGGAGCAGACATCCATCACCAGCCCGTCAGGCTTCACCCAGGTAGCGATCTCCTTTACTACCATCTCCAAGCGCTGCACGGGTACGGCCAGCACGACGATGTCGCAGGTTGCACAAGTTTTGAGGTCGACCTGGGCGGCATTATAGGTCCTAGTGATGAGGGCGAGGTCCCGGTCCGGATCGTGGAGTTTGATCATGAAGTAGGGCGCCAAGTGACGGATCATGAATTCGCCAAAGGCACCCACACCCACGATCCCCAATGTTTTAACCTGCATGGCCTTGTTTCCTTCCCGATCCTTTCGGCGCTTGCCTCACTTGATCCGGTCCCGGCAAATTCGTCAAGCAGCTGTGCTCCTCTTGCCGAGCCCTACCGCTTTTGCCTAAAAAGGAATATGCCTACGGCGGTGAAAAGGCAGTGTGCGAGGCAAAATAGGGAATTGAACCTGAAATATGAGCATCTTCAAGGACCCGCGCAAAAAGGAATACCTCAACCCCGAGGGTGCGGATAAGCCCCTGCGCAGTCCTTTGCCACACGCGACCCTGGAGGCGGCGCGGGCCTATCGCCTGGGACGGATGCGGCAGAAGCTTGTTGAGCACGACTGCGCCGCGCTCTTGCTTTATGATCCGGTGAATATCCGCTACGCCCTGGACGTGGCCAACATGCAGGTTTGGACGGCTCACAACGCAGTCCGCTATGCCCTGATTTTTGCTGATGGGCCGGCGGTCATGTTTGAATTTAAGGGCGCCCATCACCTTTGCGCCAACCGGCCGCTGATTGATGAGGTCCGCCAGGCCATCGGCTGGATTTACATGAGCGCGGGGAGCCGCAGCAATGAACGGGTCGACCTATGGGCACAAGAGATCGCCGACCTGGTGCACCACCATGGCGGCGGAAACCGGCGCTTGGCGGTAGATAAACTTGAGCCAGTCGGCCTATGGGCCTTGCAGGAACAAGGACTGGTCGTGATCGAGGGCCAGGAGTTAACCGAGCATGCCCGCGCCATCAAATCCGCGGCAGAGATCGAGCTGATGCGCTGGACCGTTCGGGTGTGCGAAGCGGGCATCGCCCGAATGTATGAGGCCTCCTTACCCGGCAAAACGGAACAGGAGATTTGGGCTGAATTGCATTTTGAGAACGCCCGCTCGGGCGGTGAGTGGCTGGAGACCAGGCTTTTTTCCTGTGGCCCCCGGACCAATCCCTGGTACAGCGAGTGTAGCGACTACCGGTGCAGGGAGGGGGAGATGATCTCCTTCGACACGGATTTGATCGGACCCTACGGCTATTGCGCTGATCTGTCACGGTCTTGGACCTGCGGCTACACCAAGATGACCGGGTTGCAGCGCAGCCTTTATGCCACCGCGGTGGAGCAAATCGAACACAACTTGGGCATTATCAAGCCGGGCCTTTCAGTCCATGAGTTTAACGAACGTTCCTGGAAAATCCCGGAAAAGCACCAGCCCTATCGCTATACCCTGGCGGGGCATGGCGTGGGCATGGCCGACGAGTGGCCGGTCGCACTGCTACATGTGGACTTCGCGAAAGCCTACGACTGGACCTTCGAGCCGGGCATGGTCTTTTGCGTCGAAAGTCTGATCGCGCAAGAGGGCTCCGAAAGCATCAAGCTGGAGACCCAAGTCTTGATCACTGAGCAGGGGGCAGAACGCCTAGACAGCTTCCCTTGGGAGATCACATAAAATCAGGGCGGTCTAAGCGGCCCCCAGTACCCTTTCCAACCCGCCGTGTTGATAGAGCGCCAGAACGTCGTGGCAGGCACTTGCCGCCTCCCGGCCTTTGATTTTGAGATGGTCGGCGAAAAAGGCCCGATGCTCGTCCCCTTCGTTGAAATGGTGGGGTGTGAGAACCATCGAAAGGACGGGAACGCCGGTTTCCGATTGGACGGACATTATACCATCCAATACGGTTCGGGATACGAA
>JBCCHN010000128.1:0-15097 GCA_039028695.1 Pseudomonadota bacterium | reverse complement strand
CCGGCATCGGCGATGGACTCCAGACCAGCGACTATGCGCGGCAGCTGCATGAGAGCACCAGCCGGCGCCTGCGGATCTGGTCCGATGAGCCCTCCGCGCCCTTGGCCGGCCAGGCGCGAGCCCGCCTGGCGGCCCTTTGTTTTATCGATACCGTGGAGATTACGGTGGGTGATGCCTTTGCACCAACGGCCTTTGCCGCCCCGCGGGTGGATTTGGCCGAGCTCTCCCACATGCTTTATTACGTGCCCGAAGTGGCCAACATCTCCTCCTTGGTCGCCACCATCGCCCAACGCCTGGCCCCCGATGGCCTTGCTATTTTTGTTCACGACACACCCGGCACCAACTTTACCGAGCTGCTGACCCGCTATAGTTCGCTTGTCCTGCCGGATCCGGTCCCGGCTGTCGCCGAGGCCGGAGCGGCACTCTCGCTGCCGCTCTATCGCCTGGACTTCACGCCGCGGGTGCGCTTCGAAGACCCGGGTGTGCTGGACGATTTGCAATACCAGCGTCCGGAGACCGCGGCCTCAACTCAGACCGCTCAGGTGGTAGCTTGTCTTTGCCAGTGCAGTCTCGCAGAGCTGCGCCACAAGGGCCTTTTTGATCAGGCCCTGATGGATGTGCGCGACCGACTGGACGACGACGGGTATTTGGCCATTCCCTCAACGATCCAGCTCATGCCGGCTCCGGTGCTGGCCACCGATGCACGAGCGCGCAGACTTTTGCAGGACGCGGTTGCCAAGACTGCCTCTCATGTCCCTGCACTCGAAAAGCGCTTCGCCTCGCTCTAAGCGGGTGGGGCGGGAACTTCAGCTGTTCAACAAAAATTTACAAGGGTAGGGGTAGACGACAATTTTAGCCCCGAAGTCACTCCAACAGGCCAATTGTTGGTGACCTGAAAAGAAAAGGGATTAGGTCTTTTCAACCTAACCCCTTGAAAAAATTGGCTCCGCGGGCAGGACTCGAACCTGCGACAGGGTGGTTAACAGCCACCTGCTCTACCAACTGAGCTACCGCGGATCAGGGATCCGAACTTTTGAGCCCGGATCAGAACCGCCGCATTGGACGCGGCGGCGCGGTTTATAACAAACCTTTTTTCGCCTGCAAAGGCAAAGTCACATTTCCATCGCAAAGAACCTAAAATTTTCTAAATTTGCCGCCCCAAAAATTTGGAACGGGCGCTTGCCCTCCAGTCGTCAAAAGACCAGGAACTCTGCCAACTTCAGAACCATTCGGACGTTCGTTCTCATATTTTCCCTTTTTGTTCTTGTTTTATTCTTGATTTTTCTGCCCTAGTCCATTAGCCTTAAGATCAATCAGCAGGGGAGAATAAATCATGACACCAAAGTCTAAAGACCGCCTCGATCGCGCACTGAGCAGTATTGCCGCCGTGACCACCTTTGGATTTTTCATGACGGTGGTCACCATGGGCTGGTACCAGACCTTTGCCGCCATGGCCCAATGACGGCGCTTGGCGATGGACCGGTCTTAGCATCTCGTCGGACGCCGCCGGTGTCCGTGCTCTAAAGAGGGACTGTTCCAAGACAGGGTGCCTCAATGGGGCCGCTGAACCATTTTGATGGATCGCTTTGGGTCAGGTCGTGGGTCGATCGCTGGGGTCGATCGCTGGGGTCGATCGCATAGACAGATGATCTAAGCGAAGGATCTGGGCAAGCGATTTGATCGGTGAGATCGAGTTCGGGTTCTTAAGCGGCTGCACAGATTTCGCCACACGGATTTCGCTGTACGGATTTCGAAGATCAATTCGAAAGTTGGACCGATTTGGTTTGGGGTCTGTGACGTCTTGTCGTGTGTTGCGCGGCGCGAAGACACGATCTTTGAATTGATCGTGACCCAATGGAAGACGGTGGCCCACGGTTAAACCTTCGGGCCAAAAACCCGACGACTTCCCAGAAGACTGTGGGCTTAGGATGGTTTTAGGGGCCCGGCGCGCGAGGGCCGGTGTCCCCACTGAAGGCACGAGCCTTGGTGGTCCAACCGAGTTCCACGATTGCCCGCGCGGCGACAGCCGAAATGATCATGGCGCCGCCAAGCAACGTCCAACCGGCCGGTGTCTCACCGACAAAAAGCCAAACCCAAAGGGGCCCCAGGGCAAATTCCAACAACATAAAGAGCGTCACTTCGGCCGCGACCAGATAGCGCGATGCCACAATGAACATCCAATTGGCACAGCCTGATAAAATCCCGCCCCAAACGAAACATAGAACCAAGTCAAGCCAAGTGATGTGCAGATCGCGAAAGGTGACAATAAAGGTAACGACAATGATGATCAGGCCCGAGAGCAAAATGGTGGGCAGCATGTCCACATGCCGATTGTGCCGCACGATGACGGCAAAGCCGGAAAAACAAAGGGCCGTCACCAGCGCCATAAGATTTCCGTAGAGGGACCCGGTGCCCAGGCCCTGCGCCACCATGACCATAGCACCACCGGCAGCGATAACCATGGTCACCAAGGTCACCGGCCGCAAATGCTCACCCAAAAAGACCCGCGCCAAGGCGGCTGTGATAAAGGGGATGGTGCAAAGGGTAAAGAGCGTATTGGAAACCGTGGTATTGGTCAGGGATTGCAAAAAGGCGAGGCCGGCAACCGCCAACAGCACGCCGCCCCAAAGCCCGGGCCAAGCAACGCTGCGCACATACTGCAAGGCCCTCCGCCTTTGTTGCACGGCGATTATGGTCGCCACCACGGCCACCAAGGCCCAAGCCCGATAAAAATTGATCTGCCAGGTATCTGCCATCTCGATGTTACGAATGATCAAACCACCAAAGGAAATAATGACCGAGCTGACCACCATGAGACCCATGGCAAAACGTCGCCCCGTCGCCTCGCCCAAGAACAGGGGCGTGCCCATCGGTCCTTCCGATCGTGTTCTTGTGGGCGGAAATTTTTCGACCATGACATCCGTTCGGTTCAATCGTCTCACTGAATGTTGTGCGTCGGAATTGTCATTTCGGCGCACAATCGCTCAGTGCAGCGCAATTTGGGCGGCAAGGAAATCAAAAAAAGCCGATTTCTGAAATCGAACGGTCTAAGCCAAACAATCTAGGAGCCAAACAAGCCGAACATTCGGGCAGAACGCCGGCCCTCAATCGAGCCGGCGACCGGCCAATTCCCGCTTGCGTCGGGCCATGTAATCCCGCAAGGCCTCGTCAATGCCCGGATCGAGAGGCGGCGCCTCATAGGCCGACAAGAGCTCTTTCCAAATTTGATTGGCCCGCTGTGCCGCGGTTATGCCGCCCCCATCGCGCCAGGTATCATAATTATCCCAGTTTGACAGCAAGGGCGCATAAAAGGCCGACTCGTAGCGCTCAAGCGTATGGGCGGTGCCGAAAAAGTGGCCCGCCGGCCCCACCTCGCGAATGGCACCCAGCGCCAGGGTCGCGTCCGAGACCTCGAAGGGTCGGAAATAGGCCGTCATCATCTGCAGCATCTCCACGTCGATGATCAGCTTTTCAAAGGAGGCGGTCAGGCCCCCGCCCAGCCAACCGGCCGCGTGGTTAAGAAGATGCACCCCACCCATGGTCGCCCCCCAAAGGGCCATGGCACTTTCGTAGGCGGATTGGGCGTCCACATCATTGGCTGCCGTCACATTGCTGGAGCGGAAAGGCACGCCGATAAAGCGGGCCAATTGCCCCGAGGCCAGGGCGGCCTGAGTATATTCCGGCGTGCCAAAGGCAGGCGACCCGGTTTTCATATCCACGTTTGAGGTAAATCCGCCGTAGAGCACCGGCACGCCGGGCCGAACGATCTGACAGAGGGCGATTCCCGCCAGGGCCTCGGCATGCTGTTGTGCCAAGGCACCTGCGATGGTCACCGGCGACATGGCCCCGGCCAAGGTGAAGGGCGTGATAATCGCAGCCTGGCCGTGCTCGGCCATGGTCATCAAGCCCTCGGCCATGGGAATATCCAGCTGCAAGGGCGAATTCGTGTTGATCACGCAGGTAAAAACGGTCTGTTCCCGTAGGCCGTCCAGATCGCATCCCAGGGAAATCGCCGCCATGTTAAGGGCGTCCATCGCCCGCTCCCGACCCAAGCCATTGGGCTGCCAGTTTTTGTCGGTGAGCGAAATGGAGGCGTAATACATATCCAAATGACGGGTCTCAGCCGGCAGGTCTAGCGGCTCGAAAGGGCCACCCCCTTCTTGGTGCAGACTGTTCAGGGATTGAACCAGCTTTATAAAGGCGCACATTTCTTCATAGGTACCCGCCCGGCGGCCCCGATCCAGGTCGCAAACGTAGGCCGGCCCCCCGACGGAAGAATAGATGAAATCCTGACCGCCGAGTGACGTGGTGCGTTCGGGATTGCGCGCCACCAATCGAATGCGGTCCGGGGCCTTGGCCACCAAGTCCGCGATGAGGTTCCGGTCGAAGCGAACCTGCTGCTCGGCTTCGTCCACCTTAGCCCCCGCGTCAGCGAAGAGGCGGCGCGCTCGAGGCTCCAGCAAGCGCATGCCGACCTCCTCCAAAACCGATAGGGCGGCAGAGTGAATGGCCTCCACCTGGTCGCGCGAAATTACCTCAATCGGTTGATAGGGACGATGGGGCTGCACCCAGGGTGCTTGCATCAAACTCTGGGCAGCTCGCTTGTCACGATTTGCGCTGCGCCGACGTTTGCTTTCTCTGGCCATGGTCCACTCCTGCAAAATTTTGGTCCAACATCAGTTCTCTCGTTGATCGCAGGTCGCTCGCGGCGAACGAAGTGTGCTGCGTGAGGATTGTCCAAAGTACGGGCAAAACGGTGCCCCGTATAGACTGCATCGGCAATAGATGATGGAACCAGACAATCTCCGATCCGGGTCACCGATTGAATTCCCGCCTCGGCCAGAGCATTGCCTCGGCTTTCCAGCTCCTCAAAAAGGGAGGTGTCCGGGTATCGACCCGTTACCAGAAGCAGACTCCCGCAGGCCAATTGCACTTCCTTCCCGCCGTAAAGGCAGGCAAAGTGCGCAAGCCCCGCCTCGGCCCGTTTGAGGCAATGAGCAAAGAGGAAACGAACGCCAAGCTGGACAAGACGTTTTTGGATATAGGTCTGTTCGTCGGTCATGACCGTCCAGGCCGAGGCTTTGCTTTCCGGTGACACATAAGTGACGTCATAGCCGGCTAAAGCCAGCTTTTCGGCCAAAGCGCCTGCCATGAAGTAATGATCGTCGTCGTAAACCACCACCGGCCCAACCAGGCCGACGGCCGTCAAGTCAGTGGCGCCTGAGTTCGCTTTGCCAATGACATCATCGGGGGTGAAAACCTGAGGTGACGATACCAGATCCAAAACCTCCTCACCCATGGCGCCGATACCGTCGCGGCGCCACACGCTGCCCGTGGCCAGAACCACATGGTCAATTCCCAGCTCCAAAATATCCGAGGTAGTCAAACGGCTTTCACGATAGATCTCGACCGTGGGCAGTTTGCCCAGCATATGGACGCGGTAATCTCGAACCCGGCCCCAAGCCGACAGGCCGGGCAATTTGGATTCCCGGTTCACGCGGCCGCCCAGCTCCCGCGTCGCTTCAGCCAAGGTCACGTCATAGCCCCGGCGCCCCAAGGCGAGGGCCGCCTCCAAACCCGCCGGACCGGCGCCCACGACCAAAACACGGGCGTCGGACCTGCGATCAGGTATGCGCTCGGGGTGCCAGCCCCGGCGCCATTCTTCGCCAATGGTCGGGTTCTGGGTACACCGCAAGGGAACCGCTTCGTTATTGGCTGCCCGGCAAATGTTACAGCCGATGCACTCACGAATCTCATCCTCACGACCCTCGGCGATCTTTTGGGGCAAAAAGGGATCGGCGATGGAAGGCCGCGCGGCGCCGATGAAGTCCAAAATTCCCCGCTTAATTTGACCGACCATCGCATCCGGAGAGGTAAAACGGCCCACCCCCACGACAGGCTTGGTAGTCAGGGATTTCACAAAAGTCACATGATCCTCTTGAAACCCTTCCGCACCGAAACGGGAGCTGCGCGAATCATCACCCAGCATGCCGGCGATGTTCACATCCCAAAGATCAGGAAGTTCAGCCAATAGGCTGACAACCTCACGCCCCTCACCATCGCTGGTGATGCCCTGCTGGCCAGCGAGTTCATCCACAGCCAGGCGGACCGCCACGGCACAGCGATCACCGACGGCTTCCTTTGTTTCTTCGATCATCTCTCGCAAGAGGCGGGAACGATTGACGAGAGGACCGCCGTATTCATCGCTGCGTCGATTTGTAAGGGGCGAGAGGAATTGAAAAGGTAAATAGCCGTGGCCGGCATAAACGTAGACGATGTCAAAGCCGGCTTCCTTGGCACGCTTTGCTGCCCGCACCTGCCAGCGGCGAAATTCGGCAATATCCTCTTTGTCCATGGCGCGGGCGTGGCCCGGCTGGATTAAGTGAGCCGGTCGGCCGATCGGCGCCAACACGGGTTCGCGAGTCAGGCGGTTATTCGAATGTGCCCCGCCATGCCAAAGCTCAATGGCCGCCAAGCTTCCATGATCTTTGATTGCCGCCGCCGTCTTGGCAACCGCCGCTGTGTCTTCATCGTCCCATAGGGACAAAAAGGCGTGGGGAGAGTCATCGGAACTTGGATGGATCGAACAGTATTCTGTGCAAACCACTCCCCAGCCGCCCTCTGCCTTTAGCGCCCGCAGGGCGGTTCCGCTTTGAGGCTTCAGGTAACCCATACCAGTCGCATGAGGTGTCTGGTAAAACCGATTGGGCGCCATGACCGGCCCGATGGCGACCGGCTGGAACAGAATATCGTAGCGTGGGTTCCGCATGGCGCAGCCCGATCTGAAGGGAGTCATTTATTGAATGATCGTACAATAACATAACTTTACAGCTTTGTCACTCAAATTTGGCTGAAACATCTACTCGAGCAGAGTTGGATTAACTCGGCCCCGATGGGGGCAATCGGAGTTGGCAATTGCAGTCAATCTCATCACCGCAAAGACATTTTGCCAAATTCAAGATGCCAACTCATAGTGTATCCAAGTACACACTATTCGAGACCCCATAATGCTCTCAATTGACCTGCTCATTTCCTTTGCCATCGCCACAGTTATTTTTGCTGTCATGCCTGGGCCTGCCCTGCTTTTCACAGCCGCTCAAACGATGGCGAAAGGTCGGCGCGGCGGATTTTGCGCCGTTGTCGGCATTCATCTGGGGGGCTTGGTCCACGTAGTTGCAGCCGCTGCCGGCTTATCGGCCGTGTTCCAGTTACTGCCCGGACTCTATCTTGCAGTCAAAATCTTAGGGGCTCTTTACCTGGTTTGGCTGGGCATCTCGATTATTCGGCAAAAGGTCGTAACCGGGTCTGTATCAGAAGCGGATGTTGCTGATGCCCGAACCAAGGACCTGAGCCGCACCTTTTGGCAAAGCGTCACGGTCGAAGTACTGAACCCAAAAACAGCCCTCTTTTTTCTCGCCTTTTTGCCGCAATTCGTGGATCCAGGGGCCGGATGGCCCATTTGGCTCCAATTTCTGGTATTGGGGCAGCTGGTGAACATGACCTTTTCCGCTGCCGACGGCATCGTGGTGCTTTTCACTTCGGCGGTGCTCAAACGGCTGCGGCAAAGTGCCAAGGCCCAAAAGATCGTTCGATGGATGGGTGGCTCGATTCTGATCGGTTTGGGAGCCCATTTGGCTATTGCCAGGAGTTGATCAATTTTTGCTGATAAAAAAATTACGGATCAAAAATTCCAGCGTTGCCAGGGACCAATACGTCGCAGGTTTTGACTCTTCGCCACAAGAGACTCCACATCGTAGCCGTTCTCATTGAGCCAGGCCCAACTCGGCCCTGTCCAAGCCACGGAGGCGAAATCCACATGTCCGCGACGGTCGAAGAAGACGCCTTCGGCGGTGAGCAAACGTTGTTGTCGAGAATCCGCCTTACCATCCTTGCGAATAGCGATCTTGCCCTGGCTGTTTAAGACACGGTGCCAGGGCACATCCGTACCGTTGGGCAAGCTCGCCATAGCCCGTCCCACGATTCGCGCTGAGCCGAGATCGGCGACAAAAGCGACCTGACCATAACTGGCAACCTGGCCCGCGGGAATTTGACGGATCAGATGATAGACCGGGCCAAAGCGACGAAAAGGATCGCCAGGCGCGGGTAAATCGGGCGTGGGTGCATTGGGCGAAGATCGAGACATGGATACTAGACCCCGCGCGCAAGATCCATTTGGCGGGTTTGATTCTGATTAAGATAAGCCATGAAGCGATCACGGAACAACTCCGCATGGGATTGCGCCAAAGAGTCGGCTTCATCGGGGTGGTGCGCCTCAATAGCGTGCACGATGGCTTGATGCTCGGACGAGATCTTTTGGATGTGATCGATACGGCTATAGCTATCGCTCGCCGGGTCAAAGGCAAAGGGGATCCGCATCAGCCTCAGGCCCTCATCCAATAGACGGCTATAGTTTTCAATGAGATAGCCGTTGTGGCTAGCGGTGGCGACCGCCAAGTGGAAGTCCCGATTGCAGGCCGTCATGGCCAACACATCTCCCGTCGCGACGGCCTTTTCGAAAGACTCCTCCGCCTCTCGAATTTGCCTCAAATCTTCATCGGTCCTCCGGATAGCGGCGAGCCGAGTGACCACTCTTTGGGCCAGGTCGAAAGCCTCGAAAAAGCGGGGTATGTCCGATAATTCGATGGTGGCCACCTGCGCCCCTCGATTAGGCAAAAGAGCCACTAGCCCATCAGCCGCCAATCGGATCAGCGCCTCGCGCACCGGGGTCCTAGACAGGCCGAAACGGGCAACCAAGCCGGCCTCGTCCAGGTCGGCCCCGGGCGATAGGGTAAGGGTCAAGATCTCGTCACGAAGCTGATTGTAAATCCGGACCGCGCCAGTCCCCTTGGCCCCTCGAAGGGACGCCACAGATTTCGGTGCTGTGGAATTGGATGCCGCGGAGTTGGGTGCTGCGGAGTTGGGTGCTGCGGAGTTGGGTGTAGAAAGTTTGGCCACGCGATGGCACCGTTATCCCAGTGGGCCTAGGTCAAACAGCATTCCGGCCGCATCGAAGCCCCCATCTACGTTGATAGTGTGGCCAGTGATATAGGCTGCCTCGTCACTTGCCAGAAAGGCAGTGGCCGCAGCAACTTCGGCGGGTTGAGCATAGCGCTTGATGGGGAGATGGGCGTTAAAGGCTGCACGGGTTTCTTGCGTATGCATCTCAAGCACCATGGGAGTGTCCACTGGCCCTGGCGCAACCGCATTGACAGTGATCCCAGCCTGCCCCAATTCCGCGGCCATCACCTTGACCATAATGGCTAAACCGCCCTTGGCCACACTATAGGCGCCTCGTCCTGTAATCGCCCGCTGGGCATTGATGGACGAGATTTGAATAATCCGCCCGGCTTTATCTGCAGCGACCATGGCTTTGGCGGCAGCCTGGGCGCACAGAAAACTGCCGGTCATATTCACGTCAATGACCTTTTGCCATTCCGCCAAGGTCATCTTCAAAAAGGGCCGAACTTGAGGGATAGCCGCCGAATTAACCAAAATATCTAGAGGCCCGAATTTCTCATGAGCCTTGGCGAAGGCGGCGTCCACTTGCTCGGCATCGCTTACATCGCAGGAAGCGGTTTCAACCGAACCTCCATTTGCCTGGATACCGTCGGCAACGACTTGTGCTTTGTCGATGTTTTGATCGGCCAGTAAGATAGCGGCCCCTTCGAGCGCAAGGCGCTCGGCCACCACCTGGCCAATGCCACTGGCGCCACCGGTCACAAAAGCGACCCGTCCCTCGAAACGCCGCGGTTCAGTTGCCATTACGCTTCTCCAAAAACAAACCCGGCGGCCTTTAGGTCCTGCGCCAACTCATTTGACTGGCCGTCCGACAGGCCCGTCAGTGGCGGCCGCACCCTTTGCCAGGCCCCGTCTTCGCGCTCCCGCGAGATGACGGACTTCAAGGCCGGGATCATGGGGCGGGCTTGCAAGGCCATGCGAACCCCGTTGATTTTCTCTTGCTGGGCGGATACGGCCGGACCATCGCCCTCGCTTTCGAAAGTCTTGTAGAGCTGTCGTAGCATGGGTGCGTTCACATTTGCACCGGCGGTAATCGTGCCCGCCCCGCCGAGACGCAGCATGTCCAGGAACAACATCTCGCTACCCGGAAAAATTGCCAGGTCGGGAAAGGCCTTGATGTAAGCGGCACAACCTTCCGCATCCCCGGAAGAATCTTTAAGGCCCTTGATCGCACCGGGGTAGGCACGCAGCAAACGCTCGATCACCGCGTGGGTCACAGGTACGCACGAAAGCTTAGGAAAATGGTAAAAGTAAAGCTTCAGGTCCGCGCTACCGACCCGCTCGATAATTTCCGCATAGCTCGCATAGAGGCCATCGTCGCTGATACCTTTGTAATAGAACGGCGGCAAGACCAGCACACTGCAGCCCGCGGCAGTCGCATGGGCGGCGAGTTTTACAGAATCGGTCAGGGCCGCGCAGCCACTACCCACCATAAGCCGGGCCGGCAGAACACCTGCCGCCAGCACCGCGTCCAAAAGCTCAATCCGCTCATCGGCGGAAAAGGAGGTGGCTTCACTCGTGGTACCCATAAAAGTCACACCGTGGCAGCCTTTTTCCAAGAGCCAACGAATGTGCGCCACGGAGCGATCCTTATCGATCATCAGGTTTTTATCCAGCGCCGTGACCGCCGGGGACCAGACGCCAAAAGCCTTGGCGGAATTTTTTTCGGTTGCTTGCAGGGCAGCTTGGCTCATCTGGTGATCCTTTCCAGTTAGGAGCTGAACAGGGGGCTTGGACCTAAGCGGTTTACAATAGGCGGCGAGCCAGTTCAAACACCATAGTTAGCCCTTAAAAAACTCTTGGAAAATTTACCGCTCTGCCGGTCGTCCGCCACAGCCTCAGGGGCACGCTCATCGGGCGCTCCATATCCACCGGCGCCCGGCGTTTCTACCACGATGGTTTGGTCAGGCGTGACCACAATACTTGAGGGCTTGTTGTCCAAACGCCGCCCCTCACCCGATTCTTCTCGCAGCAAAAATTGGCCGTGGCCGCCGGGCTCGCCACCCCACAAGCCCCAAGGCCGATGAGAAAACCGCTCACCGGCACCGTTGAATAGGCAATCGTGATCCACTGGACGCACCACGCGGCGCAGACCCATGCCGCCCCGATGGCGACCGGCGCCACCCGAATCTTGGATTAGGGAATATTCCTCAACCATCAAGGGATACTCCATCTCGATCGCCTCAACCGGCAAGTTCGAGGTGTTGGTGATATTCACCTGAACGCCATCCTTGCCATCCTTGGCGGCCCGAGCCCCCATACCACCGCCCAAAGTCTCCAAGTAGACATAAGCACCGCCATGGCGCGGATCGACTCCGGCGAAAACCGCCGTTGTGTTGGCGCCATTCGCGGCGGCCACCACCCGGTCGGGCAAGCAGGAGGCTAAGGCACCGAAAACCACGTCCACGACTCGCTGGCAAGTATGGGCTCGAGCCGCGACCGGCGCCGGAAAAGCCGCATCGAGAAGTGTGCCTTTGGGAACAGATAGCTCTGCAACGTTCAAAATGCCTTGGTTGTTGGGAATATCCGGATCCAGCAGCGCCTTCATGCCATAGCAAACACTGGCCAAGGTCGCATTCAGGGTCACGTTGATGTTTCCCGGCACCTGGGGACTGGTGCCGGCAAAGTCAAAATGAATGCAGTCGCCCTTAACCTGGACGGTCAAACAAATGGGAATATCGGGCGTTCCCAAGCCGTCATCATCCATGTAATCGGTGAAGTCATAGCAGCCATCGGGCAAGGCGGAAATAGCCTGGCGCAAGCGCCCTTCAGAGCGCTGAACAATCTGATCGAAGGCGGCTTCAACCCGGGCCAATCCCTGTTCCGCAATGACCTCGCCCAGGCGACGCTGACCCAGACGGCATGCCGCGATCTGAGCGAAATAATCGCCCCGGCGTTCTTCGGGTACCCGCACGTTCAGCAGCAGTACATCGAACAGGTCCTGCTGCAACGTGCCGCCCGAAAAAAGGCGCACCACGGGAATGCGTAAGCCCTCTTGATATATTTCCGACATGCCGCCGGCCATGGAACCGGGCGCCATACCCCCTACATCGGCGTGATGGGCAATGTTGCAAATAAAGGCAATCACACGTCCTTCGAAAAAGAGCGGTGCGGCCATATTGATATCCGGCAGGTGGGTACCGCCGGCAACATGGGGATCATTGGCGACAAAGAGATCACCCTCATTGATTTCCTCAAGGGGATATTTGGCCAGCAGGGACTCCATCAAACCGGACATGGAGGCGATGTGAATGGGCAGGGATTGGGCCGCTTGGACAATCAGCCGACCTGCTGGGTCCATGATAGCGGTGGAGTGGTCGTTCCGTTCCTTGATGTTGGTTGAATAGGCTGATTTCATCAAGGCGACGAAAGCCTCATCGGCAATGGAAAGCAGTGAATTGGACAGGATCTCTAGGCCAATTGGGTCCAAAGCGGCGATATGCGGTTCCTTGACCATTGCTACAGTTCCTCCCGAATGGAGATCAGGATATTACCGGCAGGATCGACAAGAGCCTCATCGCCGGGATAAAGAGGCGTGGTACTATCCAGTTGCTCGATAATCGCGGGTCCAACCAAGCGATCGCCAGGGCGAAGCTCGGCACGATTATAGACCTTGGTTTCCACCGAGCGTGATGGATCGAAAAAAACCTGCCGCACCGAGAGAGCGTCTGGGCTTTGGCGATCTTCGGGATCTGTGCCAGCACCGTCAGTACGATAGAGCCCGCCCCGCGCCGTCAGGCGGCAGTTGATGACCTCAATGGGATCCGCCGGATTGTGGTAACCATAGGCCGCGTCATGGGCATCAAAAAACGCCGTCTTTAATCGCTCTAAATCCGCCAGCACATCCAGAGAGACGCTTTGCCCCTCTGCAACCGGCACGGAAAGTTCAAAATTCTGGCCCACATACCTAAGGTCCAACCTCAAGGAAAGCTGTCGGCTTTGCTCAGGAATTCCCTCGGCCACGAACCAATTGTCAGCCCTATCCAATAGATCAGCGACGGAGTCTTGGATAGAACGCAATGACTCCGCCGCCAAGGGCAGACGCTGGCTGGCGACAAAATCCTCTAAGAGGTCTGAAACCACCAAGCCTTGCGCACAGACAATGCCCGGTGCTGCCGGCAGCAGGATTTCACTGATGCCCAGGCTCACCGCCACATCACGGGCATGAAGCGGACCCGCTCCGCCAAAAGGCATCAGGCAATAGCCCCGGGGGTCATGGCCTCGTTCCACCGAGATGGTGCGGATGGCGCGCACCATGTTCGCCACCATGATCCCTAACATGCCATAAGCCGTTTGAAGCAGATCCAGACCTAAGCGCTCGGCCGTCGGTTGCAGAGCTTGCTTGGCGAGCTCCACATTCAAGGTCATGGAGCCATCCACCAACTGAGGAGACAGACGGCCCAGAATTAGATTCGCATCGGATACGGTGGGCTCGGTCCCGCCCCGCCCGTAGCAAGCTGGGCCGGGAACAGCCCCGGCGGACAGAGGACCGACTTTCATCAGCCCGTCCCGATCAAACCAGGCGATGGATCCGCCGCCGGCCCCTATGGTGTGAATATCCACCATGGGCAGACGAATCGGGAAGTCCGCCACGCGACGCTCAAAGGAGATCGCCGCCTGATAATTCCGGATGAGAGCCACATCGGCGCTGGTGCCGCCCACGTCCAAGGTAATAACGTTGGCCTTGCCGGACGTTTTGGCGACATGAACGGCCCCAACGACGCCGGCCGCCGGCCCAGACAAAGCCGTGCGAACGGGCACCTGGGCCGCGCGGCGGGGCGACATCAGCCCGCCGCTGGACTGGTTGATGCCCAAGCTGGCTTGGGGCAAGGCTTCCGCGAGGCTTCGCTCTAGCTGATGCAAGTATTGTCCCACGGCTGGCTGAAGATAGGCATTAATGGCCGTGGTAGTGAAACGCTCGTACTCGCGAAATTCGGGCTGAACAGCACTGGAGAGGGAGACCTGCAGATCAGGCAGAGCTTCTTTCAAGCGCCGTGCCACCTGCTGCTCGTGGGCGGGATTGAGAAACGCGAAAAGAAAACAAACGGCACAAGCCCTCACGCCACTGTCCTGAAGGTGGCCTATGACTTCCTCAAGCTCCGCCTCATTGACGCCACGCAGAGCCTGCCCCTGGGCAGTCATGCGTTCATCCACCTCAAAACGCCGAGCGCGCGGCACCAGCGGGGGCGGAAAATCGAGTTGGAGATTGTACATGTGAGGCCGGGTTTGCCGCCCGATTTCCAAAAGATCGCGGAAACCCTTCGTGGTGATCAGGGCCAGGTCGGCGCCGCGGCGCTGAATTAGGGCATTGGTGGCCACCGTTGTGCCATGGGAAAATCGGCTAACGGAAGCCAGATCGATATGGGCCTGCGCGGCTAATTCATCGAGTCCCTGCAGAATAGCCCGACCCGGGTCGTCCGGGGTGGAGGGACGTTTGGCCAAATGCACCTGGCCGCTCTTTTCATTGTGGGCGAAAAAATCCGTGAAGGTTCCCCCCACATCGACACCGACGGTCCAACTCATTTCAGGATCTCACTCCATGGATACAATATTGTATACATTGTGTATTTTTTAAAGAGAGTCAAGAAAAAGGACTACCGTCCCGGCGGTTTTGTATCCGGTCTTTCCAATGACCTTTGGAACGGAAAATAATAAATAAGTCAGTATATTAGGACTTAAATCCGACTAAACTGGAGGCAAAGGCGATCTTCGGTTTCGGTTATCCCCGCCCAATATATGGCATGGCGGTTGCCATTACAGTCATGAATTGCACATTGGCCTCCAGCGGCAAGCTGTCCATATAGACGACGGCCTCGCCCACATGTTTGACATTCATGGTCGGTTCGGCCCGAACGGAGCCGTCAGGCTGGGGAACGCCTTGGGCCATAACCTCGGTCATCTCCGTCGCGGCGTTGCCGATATCGATTTGACCGCAGGCGATATTGTGCTTGCGGCCGTCCAAAGACGTGGATTTGGTTAGCCCGGTGATGGCGTGTTTGGTCGCCGTGTAGGGCGCCGAGTTGGGCCGCGGACGGTCGGCGGAAATGGAGCCGTTGTTGATGATGCGGCCCCCACGGGG
>JBCCHN010000127.1:0-15395 GCA_039028695.1 Pseudomonadota bacterium | reverse complement strand
GAGGTGGAGGCCTGCGGCAACGCGGCCCGCTGCGTCGCCTCGCTGGTGATCGATGAAAGGAAAAGCCCAATCACCATCGAGTCCGTGGTCGGCCTGTTGCCCGCTGAAAAGGCGGACCAAAATCGCTACAGCGTGGATATGGGGCCGGTGGGGACCGATTGGCAAAGCATTCCCCTGGCCGGGCCGCAAGACACCCTGCACATGGATTTGACCCTGGGGCCTTTGTCGGACCCGGTTGCCGTGTCCGTTGGCAACCCGCACGCGGTCTTTTTTGTGCCCGATAGCGAGGCAGTCCCCTTGGCAGATCTGGGTCCCGCCTTGGAACACCATGCTCTCTTTCCCGAGCGGGCTAATATCTCGGTCGCCACGGTGGTCGGCACAAACCGCCTGCGCCAACGGGTGTGGGAGCGCGGGGTGGGCATCACCCGTGCTTGTGGGACGGGCGCCTGCGCGGCTGCCGCCGCCGCTAATCGCCGAGGCCTGACGGGCCGGGAAGTCGAGATAGCCTTGGACGGCGGCATTCTGGAAATTTTCTGGCATGAAAACGGGCACGTCATTATGACCGGCCCTGTCGCCACCGCCTTTTCCGGGGAAATTCACCTGTGACCGACCCCCGACCGACAAAGGCTGCAGAAAACGATTTGGAAGTGATCACCTTCGGATGCCGGCTGAACAGTTACGAGTCCCAGGTCATGCGCGATCATGCCCGCGCCGCTGATCTTGCGGATGCGGTGATCATCAACACCTGCGCCGTTACCGCCGAGGCGGAACGTCAGGCCCGTCAGGCCATCCGGCGGGCGCGGCGTCAGCGGCCTGGCGCCAAAATTGTGGTGACTGGGTGCGCGGCGCAAATTGACCCGAACAGCTATGCCGCCATGGACGAGGTGGACCTTGTCCTGGGGAACGAGGAAAAGCTGGACCCCGCATCCTTTCACTTCGGCGGCCAGACGCAAGCGGTCAAGGTCAACGATATCATGGAGGTGCGCGATACGGCCCTTCACCTCGTCGATGGCTTCGAAGAGCGCACCCGCGCCTTTGTCCAAGTGCAACAAGGCTGCGACCATCGCTGCACTTTTTGCATCATTCCCTTCGGACGGGGCAATAGCCGGTCGGTTCCCATGGGCGCCATCGTGGATCAGGTCCGCCGCCTTACCGAACGGGGGGTCAAGGAAGTTGTCTTGACCGGCGTTGACATCACCAGCTATGGTGGCGATTTGCCGGGCCGGCCCAGCTTGGGCCAAATGATGCGGCGCTTGCTGGCTCAAGTGCCCGAGTTGCCCCGATTGCGTCTTTCCTCCCTGGATGCTGTGGAGATTGACGCGGACATTTACCGGCTCCTAGCGGAAGAACCCCGGCTGATGCCCCACCTGCACCTCTCCTTGCAGGCTGGAGACGATCTCATTCTAAAGCGGATGAAGCGCCGCCACCTGCGCGAGGATGCCATCCGTTTGTGCGAGGCTGTACGCCGGGCGCGTCCAGACGTGATCTTTGGGGCAGATCTCATCGCAGGGTTCCCCACGGAAACGCAGGCCATGTTCGAAAACAGCCTGCGCCTGGTAGAAGAATGTGACCTGACCTTCTTGCATGTCTTTCCCTATTCGGAGCGCCCGGGAACACCCGCGGCCAAAATGCCTTCCGTACCGAAAAACCTGCGCAAGGAACGGGCGGCCAGACTGCGCCAAGTTGGAGACAAGCGCCTTCAAGCTTTTTTGGACGCAAATAAGGGTCGCCAAGTGCATTTGCTCATGGAACGTCCCGGCCTGGGCCGCAGCGAGCATTTTGCCGAGGTGGAAATTGACATCGAAGACGTGGGCAGCCTTCATACAGCTTACGTGTTCGGGCGGAGCAACAATCGGCTTTTGGCTATGCCCATGGATGGTAAAGACCATCGCCTAAGACCCGGAACCGCAGCGTGAGCGATAGTGAGAGCCAACCCAAGGGCTGGTTTGCCCGCCTGAAAGCCGGGCTGAGCCGGTCCTCCAGCAAGCTGGGTGCCGGCATAACCGGCATTTTCACCAAAAGAAAACTGGACGACGAAGCACTGGAGGAGCTTGAGGAGCTCTTGATCCTGGCCGACCTAGGGGCAGCCACCGCGGCGAAACTAACGGCCAGCCTGGCCGAGACACGCTTCAACAAGGAAGTTACGGCCGAGGAAATCCGCGGCGCCCTTGCCGAGGATATCGCCAGTATCTTATCTCCCGTGGCCCAACCGCTGACCCTTGACCGGAGCTTGAAGCCCCAGATTGTTTTGGTGGTTGGTGTCAACGGCAGCGGGAAAACCACCACCATCGCAAAACTAGCCTCCCGCTTCCGCGCTGAAGGCGCCCAGGTCCGCCTCGCCGCAGGGGACACCTTTCGCGCGGCCGCCATCGAGCAGCTCAAAATCTGGGGCGAACGCACGGACTGCCCTGTGGTGGCTAAGGCACCGGGCGCCGATGCTGCAGGCTTGGCTTACGAAGCGGTATCGGAAGCCCAGGCCGCCGGCGATGATCTTTTACTCATCGACACAGCCGGGCGCCTGCACAACAAGACCGAACTGATGGCGGAATTGCAAAAGGTGGTGCGTGTGATCAAGAAACTCGCACCGGAGGGGCCTCACCAGGTTCTCTTGGTGTTGGATGCCACCGCCGGCCAAAATGCCCTTAATCAGGTGGCGACCTTTAAGGACCTCACCAATGTCACCGGCTTGGTCCTGACAAAACTCGACGGCTCGGCGCGGGGCGGCATTTTGGTTGCCTTGGCGGAAAAGTTTGGACTCCCGGTTCATGCCATCGGCGTGGGTGAGGCGGCGGAGGATCTGCGCGCCTTTGAGGCAGCGGATTTCGCCCGCGGCCTTATGGGCTTGGACCGCGCCTAGCCCAGACATTTTAAGGGGGACGGTTTATGGCCGGCGACAAGCTCTATCCGCCGAGAGACCTCATCGGTTTCGGCCCCGAGCCGCCCGATCCCCAATGGCCCAATGGCGCAAGATTGGCGGTCAATTTTTGCATCAATTATGAGGAGGGGGGCGAGCTTTGCCTGTCAAACGGTGACGACTGTTCGGAAACCCGCCTGTCCGACCTGACCGTTGACGCCAAGATTGGCGAACGGGACCTGAACATGGAATCCAACTATGAATTCGGCAGCCGCGTTGGATTTTGGCGGATCATGAAGGCCTTTCAAGAGCGTGGCTTGCCGGCAACGGTTAATTTGGTCGGCCGGGCCGGCGAGCAAAACCCGCCCGCTTTGTCCGCAATCAAAAACTCGGGATTCGATATTCAATGCCATGGCTGGCGTTGGATCGATCATCACGGCCTGGATGAAGCGATTGAACGGGATCATATCGCCCGTTGCATCGCGCAAGCCAAGAAATTGACCGGAGAAGAACCGCTTGGCTACTATGCGGGTATGCCGAGCCGAAATACCCGCCGCTTGGTGATTGAGCAGGGCGACTTTCTCTATGACTCGGATTGCTACAATGACGAACTGCCGTTCTGGTCCCGCGACTACGGGCGCCCCCATTTAATCGTACCCTATTCACTGGACACCAATGATAGCCGCTTTACCTTTGGCGTCGGCTATCGGGTTGCCGAGGAGTTCGTCACCTACATAAAGGATTCGTTTGATTGTCTTTACGGCGAGGGCCTAACCCATCCCAAGATGATGACCATTGGACTGCATGGCCGCCTCATCGGACGACCTGGCCGCATCGGTGCCCTTTACCGCATTCTCGATTACATACAAAGCCGCAGGGAGATTTGGATTTGTCGCCGGGGCGACCTGGCCAAACATTGGATCAAGATGCACCCGCCAGCCGAGGGTTAATTTGACTTTAGAGCCCGGAGTATTAGCGCTGGTTCTGTTGGCGGCTGTTTGCCATGCCAGCTGGAATGCATTGGTCAAAGCCGGCCGGGATAGGCTGGTGATGCAATGCTTGGTGATATCCACTCCAGGTGTCGTTTCTATTTTCGCCCTTCCTTTTGTGCCCTTTCCCGCGCCAGAAAGCTGGCCCTTTATCGCCCTGTCGGTTCTGATCCATCAAATCTATTACGCCGTCCTCCTAATGGCCTACCGTCAAGGCGATCTTAGTCAAGTTTACCCCATTGCCCGAGGCGCCGCCCCTGCCTTGGTGGCAATTTTAGCCTGGATCTTCGCGGGTGAGGTCCTGTCAACCGTCGAAATCGCCGGGCTCTTGATTGTCTCTGGAGGCATTATCTCCTTATCCCGCTTCGCGAGTTTCTTCCGACCCAGCCATCGCTTTCGCAAAGGAGAGTTGATCTCCATAAGCTTTGCGCTTCTAACGGCACTCAACATCGGCCTTTATAGTTTCGTCGATGGGACAGGTGTGCGGCTCTCGGGATCTGCCGCTTCCTATATTCTTTGGCTCTTTGTCTTGGAAGCTGTCCCCCTCGCGGCAGTAACCCTTTGGCTACGACGCCATGATCTGAAGGGCGCCTTTGCCCCGAACCTTAAAAATGGACTTGCGGGAGGCCTGATCGCGGGATTGGCCTATGGAATCGTCATTTGGGCCATGGGCCAGGCCCCCATGGCTCACGTGGTAGCTTTGCGCGAAACCTCCGTCATTATTGCCGCGCTAATTGGGACACGCCTGCTGGGGGAGCCCTTCGGGCGCTCCCGACTGCTCGCTGCCACCATTGTCGTAATCGGGGCCGCCTTGCTGAACAGCGGCCATTAGACCTTCCCCTATCGAAGCGCATTTCTTGATGTGCATTGGCATCCAGGCCATTATGGACAGCGTTATATTTATGGTTTTAAGACACCCCTAGGTCGAGATATCATTGTGCGGATGACCGTTCTCAAGACCACAGCTCCATGACCAAGGCATTTCACCTCGACGCAACCCAACCCGGCGCCAAGGATTTCGCGGTTTTGTTCGGGCTCGAATATGGGGCCAGGGCTTTGGTCACTGTGGCCTTGCCGGTTCAAACCTTGGAAATCGTCGGCAAAGATGAAAAAGTAAGCCTGCTCTTCTTCCTGGGGGCGACAATTTCCATCTTGATGGTCTTTGCCATCCCCTATTTGGCCCGATGGTTGGGGCGAGCCAGGATTTGTTCTATCGCCTTTGTGTTTGCCGGAATTGCCTACGGCATTTTTATGCTCCAGGAGCTGCCCAGTCAGATTGCGGGCTTCGCACTCCGCGCGTGCGGCATCGCCGTTCTCTCTACTTGCCTAAACATGTTCATTATGGATCGCATTCGACGGCATCAGTTAGGCCATTCGGAGCCTCTACGTATGCTTGCGGTAGGTCTGGCACTAACAATCGGCCCCTTGCTTGGCGTGGCACTCAGCGATCTTTGGGGACATTGGGCGCCCTTTGCGGCCAGCGCCATGGTGATGGTCGTGG
Organism: Pseudomonadota bacterium; assembly: GCA_039028695.1. Taxonomy (GTDB): domain Bacteria; phylum Pseudomonadota; class Alphaproteobacteria; order Kiloniellales; family Kiloniellaceae; genus JANQKX01. The sequence goes on along the minus strand of JBCCHN010000127.1, from coordinate 10,051 downwards.
TCCTGCTCTTTTTCTGGGCCCGTGGCTTTCACCGGCTAGAGGTCGTGCAGATCGAGGCCCCACCGGCCACCCGCCCCTTGCCCAATCTGTCAAAATTCTTTGCCCAACCTCGTCTTACGCTCGCCTGGCTTATGGCGGTCGGTCGTGGCTTTTTTTGGGCCTCTTTTTTTATCTATACCCCGCTTTACGCGGTTGAAACCGGACTGGGGACGCTGGTCGGCGGCTTCATGGTCTCTCTTGGTTCGGTCTTTATGCTGTTAATGCCCCTTTGGGGATGGGCCGCCCGGCGGCATGGCATTCGCAAGATCAATCTTGTGGTCTTTCCCGCTGGCGCCACGGCCCTTTTTCTCGCGGGGTTTCTACCGACCTGGCCCATCGCCGGTGCCCTTTGCATCGTCGCCGCGGCCTGTGCCATGACCGTTGTGGACGGCTATGGCAATTCCCTTTTTTACCGCGCTTGCAAACCCTCGCAACGCCCGACCATGACCCCACTATTCTCCACCCACCGGGATCTAGCCGATCTCTTGCAAGCCGGGATATTCTCCCTTTTGCTCATCGTCTTTCCGGTCCCGGTTGTATTTCTGGTTTTGGGCATTGTTCTTTTTGCCTTAGCGGTTCTGTCCTTTAGCATCCACCGACGGCTTTAATGCGCAGGTCTTTGCCGTAAGACTTGGATTTCCAGGCCAAGTCCAGTAGAGACAAAAGGATCAGGAAATCAGCGAACGCCTTGGGGCCTTCTGGCCTCATTGCATGAAAGGCTCGACCATGCCCCAGCTCAGTAGTTTGTTGGATCGCTTCCAGCCCTCGGCCATCGCCCAGATTTTTTCCCATGCCACCCGTTTGCGCGAGACCGGAAAAGAGCTTTGGAGTTTTTCCACCGGCGAACCGGACTTCGACACGCCCGATCACATACGCGCCGCAGCCAAACGGGCAATTGATGAGGGCGATACCCATTATACACCAACCGATGGTCGATCGGCGCTCAAGGAAGCCGTGCAAGGCAAATTCCAGCGTGATAACGATTTGGACTATTCGGTCGAGCAAATCGTCATCGGCATGGGGGCCAAGCCGCTTCTGACCAATGCCATTCAGGCGGTGGTTGACCAAGGGGACGAGGTCATTCTGACCACCCCTTGCTGGCCGTCGCACGTTGGTATGACCATGATGGCGGGCGGCCAGCCCATCCGCATCGAAACCGGCAGCGAGACCGGTTTTAAGATGAGCCCCGAGATGTTGGAAGCGGTCATCACATCCCGAACCAGGCTGGTCTTGCTGTGTTCGCCGTCCAATCCTACCGGCGCGGTCTATAGCGCCCAGGAATTGGAGGGATTGGCAGCCGTCTTTCGCAAGCATCCCCAAATTTGGATCCTGACCGACGATCTTTATGAGCATATCCTCTTTGACGATATGAGCTTTGCTACCATCGCCCAAGTGGCACCGGACCTAAAGGACAGGGTTCTAACCGTTAACGGCGTTTCAAAGGGCTATGCCATGACCGGGTGGCGTATAGGCTATGCCGGCGGACCCGACCCATGGATTCGGGGCATTCAAAAGATCTTCTCCCAAACCAACGGCGGCCCCTGTTCAATTAGCCAAGCTGCGGCGACGGAAGCCCTCAATGGACCGCAGGATTTCTTGCGCGATTGGGCCCAAGTTTATCAGTCACGAAGGGATCTAGCCCTGTCGTACTTGGGGGATTGTCCGGGCTTGACCTGTGCCCCGCCGGCAGGGGCCTTTTATCTTTTGCCCAACTGCTCGAGCCTGCTCGGCAAGACCACGCCTCAGGGCCAAACTCTTCAGGACTCTAGCCAACTGGCAGACCATCTCTTGAACGATTGGGGCATCGTTGTGGTCCCCGGCGCCGGTTTCGATTGCGGACCTTACTTCCGGATTTCCGTCGCCACCTCAGAAGAGGTGATAAAGGGGGGCCTTGAGCGTTTGGTGAAAGCCTGCAGTTCCCTGTCCTAAAGGCTCATCAAAATAGGAAAAGGACTTCCGTCTTGTCCCTTCATTTCGCCGATTTCGCTGCTGACCTGTCTTACGAACTTGTTCCCGACCAGGTCAAAAACCTGCTTAGGCGCAGCACCTTGGACACCATGGGGGTGGCCGCGGTTGCCGCCAAAACACAGCTTTCCCAAATCGTCAGGGATTTCGCAGCGGCTCATTGGTGCGCCGGCCCGTCGGGCCTCACCGCGCGACCCCTGTTTGACGGGCGAAGCGTCAGCGCGCCAGGCGCCGCTTTTGCCGGTGCCTTCACGGTAGACTCCATTGATGCCCATGACGGCTATACGGCCTGTAAGGGTCATGCCGGCTCGGCCGTGTTTCCGGCCGTTCTCGCTTTTGCCGATGGGCTGAAAAGCCAGGGGCGCATGCCCACAGCGGAGGAGTTTTTAGTGGCTTTGGCCGTGGCCTATGAGGTGTCCTATCGGGCCGGGTTAACCCTGCACGGCACGGCCGCGGATTATCACACTTCAGGCGCTTGGACGGCGGTGGGCGTGGCTGCAGCTGGGGGTCGTCTCTTGGGTTTGACCCGAGATCAGATACGCCATGCCGCCGGTATCGCAGAATACCATGGTCCCCGCAGCCAGATGATGCGCTGTATTGAGTACCCCACCATGTTGCGGGATGGTGTTGGCTGGGGCGCTCCCACCGGCGTGTCGGCAACACTTATGGCTCAGATGGGATTCACCGGTGCCCCTGCGGTTACCGCCGAAGGAACCGAAGCAGCTCCCTGGTGGTCGGACCTGGGGGAACGCTGGGAAATCCTCAACACCCACTACAAACGTTATCCCGTTTGCCGCTGGGCCCATCCGGCCATGGATGCAGCCCATGATCTGATGAAAACTCACGGAATAAAGCCTGGGGATGTGGCCAGGGTCCGCATTCAGACATTCCGCTATGCCTTGGACTTGGCGGGACATGACCCCAAAACCTTGGACGAAATGACCTATGCCATCGTCTTCCCCGTCGCCACCATGATTGCACGTGGCAAGATTGCCCTTGAGGAGTTAACGGAAGAGGCCTTGGGCGACCCGGTAATACGTCGGCTCTGTGCGGTAACGGATCTGGTGGAGACTGAGCACTATACTAAGATCAGCACCCGGCAGCGCTGGGCGGATGTCACGCTCTATCTGACAGACGGACGGGAGATCCAATCCGAGCCGAGAACCCCCAAAGGGGATCCGGAAGACCCCCTGTCCGACCAGGAGATCACGGACAAATATCACCTCTTCGCCGATCCGGTCCTTGGTGAGGAACGGAGCGGTCAGATTGCTGCCCTGTCGGCTCGCTTTGATCAGCTGGCCGAAAAGGATTTGGCGCAGTTCCTTGACCTGGTATTGTCATCCCAATAGTCACCACCCTTTCGCTGATCAGGCCATGCCGAAAAACCATCGTTCCTTCAGTGAAGTCGACTCCACGGTAAGCAAGGCTTGCCGGGGTGTCGATCTGCCCCCTGGTTTGGATGAAGAAATTGGTCGGGCGGCCAAAGCGATCTGCCGGACCACAGGTGATCACTTGAGTGCCTTTGCTGATGCCTTAGAGGATTACGATAAGGGCGCTTCCGGCGCACCAAATATCGATCGGGCGGCCCAGGGGCTCTTTCAGGCGATGCAGAAAGGACAGCACCTGTCTGCCCTTCTCGCCGGACCCGCCGCCGTGGACCTGCTCCTGGCGGACGCGGTGCCGAACATTCGGCTGGAAGATATGGATCAGCCCTTGGTTCTGCTCGGGATTATGCTGCAGGTCTCGGCTTTTCGCGACGATCGCTTGGACCTGCTGTCCGATCGGACGCAGAGCCTAAATCCCCTGGCGTCCTGTCAAACCGGACAGATTCTGGTTTGGCCGCAGAGCTTTCCGTCCGGTGACCTCATCCTAAAAAAGAGTGCCGACGACCCGGAATTGGCCGCTGTCCAGCCCGGCATGGAAGGAATAGAAATCGATGACGAGACCTGGCGCCGGCTTACTACTTTGGCAAACCGCATGTTGGTGGAAGCAAGTGATGCCTCGCGTATGGCGGGCGCCGGCGCAGGGCTGCTCGATAACGATTAATTCTTCAATCACCCGTCGTTGAAACGGGCTTTTAGCTCCTCACACCTGCGGCTCTTCGACGCCAGCTTGACGGCAAGCGGCGGTGACCGTGTTGGCGAGAAGGCACGCAATGGTCATGGGGCCGACGCCGCCCGGAACCGGCGTGATGGCGCCCGCCACCTCCATGGCTTCGGCGGTGGCTACATCACCCACCAGTTTGGACTTTGGCTTACCGTCCGGGCCGGCTTCCCCTTCGATGCGGTTGATGCCCACATCGATGACCGTGGCGCCCGGCTTGACCCAATCACCTTTGATCATCTCAGGCCTTCCGACGGCGGCCACGAGAATATCCGCGCTGCGGCACACCGCCGGCAAATCCTGAGTACGGCTGTGCGCCGTGGTGACGGTGCAGCTTTCGCCTAGTAAAAGTTGGCCCATGGGCTTGCCGACGATATTGGAACGGCCCACAACCACCGCGGTTTTGCCTGACAGACTGCCAAGATGATCTTTAAGCATCATCAAACAGCCCAGGGGCGTGCAGGGCACCATGGGTGCACTGTCCCCCTTGCCACCGGTCATCAGCCGGCCTGCGTTGATAACATGAAAGCCATCCACGTCCTTGCCCGGATCAATGGCATTTATCACTGCCTGTTCGTCGATCTGGTCGGGCAGAGGCAGCTGGACAAGAATGCCGTGCACCGAGGGATCGGCATTCAGTTCGGCCACTTTCCGCAGCAATTCCTCTTGGCTGGTGGTATCGGGCATCTTGTGCTCAAAGGAATTCATGCCCGCTTCGACTGTTTGCTTGCCCTTGCTGCGCACGTATACCTGGCTGGCCGGGTTTTCGCCCACCAAGACAACCGCCAGGCCAGGAACCAGCCCATGGTCGCTTTTCAATTGCGCCACTTGCTTGGCAAGCTTGGCGCGCAGGCCCGCGGCAAAAGCCTTGCCGTCAATGATGGTCGCGGAACTCATGCTATCGCTACTCCTTTGGGATCGTTCGTACTGGTTTTTCCTTAAAAAGGAATTCTTACGACACCCGCCCCATTATAAAGAGATGCCGTTTTAAGGCCGTTTGGTCAGCCGGTATAGAGGTACTGAAGGAAGTTTTGCAGCACCATCTGGATAAAATAGATCAAAAGAATCAGGATCACCGGCGAGATATCGATGCCCCCGAGATTGGGCATGAAGCGCCGAATGGGCCGCAGTGCCGGCTCGGTAATTTGCCACAAGAAGCGCCCGATCATATTGACGAACTGGTTCTGCGAGTTGATCACATTGAACTGCACCAACCAGCTCATAATGGCCGAGATAATGATCAGCCACACATAGATATTAAGGGCATAAACAATGATCCGAATGACGGGATCCAGAATGACCAGCAGGCCGCTCATCAATGACCTCTTGAGACCGTTGAATTCGAGCCGCTACCCTAAAGATCCCGATTCAAAGAAACAAGCCATTCCAGGGCTAGAATCCGGGGCACGTTTCCGCGGGTAGGGGCGGCTCCGGAAAGGCTAAGCCGGTCCGGCGCGCCGGGTCCAGTCATTCGAATTGGGTGGGTGGGCGAATAAGCCTCCCGGTCGATCTTGACAGAAGGGGCACTTCTCAACATTATCCGGCCGCAATCGAGCGACCGGCATGTGCTGGTATCGTTCGTCATGCGTGGGGCCGTAGCTCAGCTGGGAGAGCGTCGCGTTCGCAATGCGAAGGTCGGGAGTTCGATCCTCCTCGGCTCCACCAATTTTCGCCAAAATGGTATCGCCTCGAGGCCGATGTATGTCTTCTGGGGCCCCAGCGAACCTTTTAGATTCTCCTGAATCCTGGGATCATATCGGCGGTCCATTCCCAACCTCCCAATGGCTGTTGTCATGTGGCTTTGGTCATGCGGCTGTTTCATCGTGCGCCTTAAAGTGCGATAATATTAAGAAAGCCGGATAGGCCACCTTGGGGAGATTGTCCTATGTTGAAAAAGCTGGCCTATGGCCTGCTCGGCATCGTAGCGGTCGTCGTCATATTGCTCTTTGCCGTTCCGCCAATAATCAATTGGAACGCCTACGTCCCAGAGATTTCCGACGGCCTGAAGGAGGCGACCGGCCATGAGTTGACCGTCGACGGCGAGATTAAAATCTCGGTGCTGCCGTCCCTGACCTTTGAAGCCTCAGATATCAAGTTGACCAATCCCACCGCCAAAGAGGCCTCCACCTTGGTGCAGGTGGGCGCCGTTTCCGGCGAAATTGCCGTGTTACAGTTGTTGCAAAAGCGCCTGGAAGTTCGGTCCTTCCTGATTCAATCCCCGAAAATCTCGGTTCAGGTCGACGAAAACGGGCAATCCAACTGGACAGCGGAGGCGGGATCGGCCGCCGCTTCGCAAGACCCGGAAAAAGAGTCGGAAAGCGCCGATGCCGAAGCCGACGATCTGCCCCTTTCAGAGATTATTCTCAGCGATGTGGCCTTGATGGACGGCGCGCTGACCTATCAGGATGCGGCCAGCGGCCAACAAATCATTGCCGAAAGCATCCAAACCAAAATCACATTGCCCGCATTGGCCTCGGCCCTGAGCGTCGCCGGGGGCGCCACGATCAACGGCAAACCCGCCACCTGGTCGCTGGATCTGGATACACCCGAAAGCCTGTTGCGAGATGGCACGGGATCGATCAAGAGCACCTTGGAGGCGGAGGTACTCACCTTTGACCTCAACTCCGGATTGGCGCTGCGCCCCCTGGCAGGCTTGAACGGCGATGCGAAGCTCTCCATTCCCTCGGTCGGCGAGCTAACCCAATGGATCGGCAATCCCCTGGAACAGGATCCAGGGCCACTGGAGCTGACCGTCACTTTTGCCCATAAGGGTGGCACGACGGGCATCGAAAAAGCCCAGATTGATGGTCAGGATCTGAACGCCACGTTATCCGCCACCTATCAGCAAGACGAGGACAAATCCCGGTTTGACGTCAAGCTGGATGGTCAAACCTTGGACTTCACCCGCTACCTACCAGCAACCAAACCCGAACCCCACGAACGACCAAAAGGTTCGGCAAGGAAAGGCGAGCCGAAAGACGGCAATCCGCTTGATCAGCCCCTCGATCTGGCCTGGCTCGATCAGCTTGAAGGCACGCTGGCGGTAGCGGTGGAAAAAATCATTACCCGTGAGGTGGCGGCGGGCCCAATTGCCTTTCGCACCGAGATTGCCGATGGAAAGCTGGGTCTGGATCTCAGCCGACTGGGCCTTTATGGCGGCGACGTCACGGCCAAGGCGCAGCTGTCAAAAGCGGGTAAGGGTGCCAACCTTTCCGCGCAAGGGTCCGTTTCCAAACTGCCCACGGATCAATTCTTCGCTGCCCAGACGCAAGCCGAGCCGGATAGCCCGCCAGTGGTTAGCGGCGAAGCGAACGGCACCTTCGACCTTAAGGCAGAGGGCGGCACCCCGCGCGCGCTCTTGTCCGATTTACAGGCTCAGTTGGACTTTTCTTTAGCACCCGATGGCAACAGCACAACGACTGCAATGCTTTCGGATGTAAAGGTCAAGCTTTCCCGCGCCGGATTTGGAGAAGCCGCGTCCCTAGACGGGCAGGTGACGCTTTTTGGCCAGCAGGTAACGGTGACCGGTCAGGCCGTGCCGCCGGAAAAGCTTGATAGCGGTCCCTTATCCCTCACCGGGCAAGTGGCCTCGGACCTGGTCATGCTTGATATGAGCGGCGAAGTGGAATTGGGTGCCGACAGAACCTCGCAAAGCAACCTGACCTTTTCAACCCCCTCCTATCAGGCGCTCAATGCCTGGATCGCCGGTCTTCCCCTGGCCGAAAACGCCGCTGACTTTGACGACCCCCTGTCCCTGGAAGGGGAATTTACCAGCGCCAAAGAAGTTTTGGAAATCGTCGGAATCGCCATCAGCGGGCCGGCCATTGACCTAAAGGCAAAAGGGCGCGTCACTGACGAAAATGGCAAACCCTCGGCGACCCTAGAGATTGATGGCGACCGGCTGGATTTGGATTACTTTCTTGCAAGCGCCCCAGGATCAGACCAGGCAACAGCAACGCCAATCCAGGACGGCGATCCGGCGGCAACGGCCGATCCTCTCGCCGCCCTTTCCGATGAGCCCTTTGATCTTGCCCCGCTGCAAGCTGTGGACGCCGACCTGAAAGTCACGCTGCGAAACATCACCATGCAGGAACTTGTCGTCGACCTGATCGATACCACGCTCGTGCTGGACGACGGAGACTTAAAGGCCACTATCGCCTCGCTGCAAAGCCAAGGTGCAAAGTTGGCGGGCGAGGTTACCGTGAGTGATGACGACAGCGCCCTTGCGCTGGACACAAAGATTGACCTCTCATTTTCTGACAAGACCATCAACGACCGGAATCGGGACCAGCGAGCCTTCCATATCCAAAAGGGCCTGAAAGGGCAGTTTACCTTTGCGGCCAAAGGACCATCCCCCCGAGGGGTTGCAGAGAGCCTATCCGGCGAAATCGATCTGACGGTGCCAGGTCTGGAGCCGGTTCACGGGCCGATTTCTCAGTTTTTGGACGGCAGTTTCCAGCTTAAGCTTCCGGCCGCAACCGAGCCGGCCAAGGTCGACGGAAAGGTCACCATGATCGTGGGGGAAGAGGCCACTGAAGTACCCCTGGCGGTTAATCTGGTGCTGCCGCCATTGCCGGACTTGATCAAAGGCAACGAAGGCCCCGTCGACTTAGGATTGGCCATCGCCAACGCCAGCCTCAAGGTAAAGGGTCAAGTGGCCCAGTTACTGGGCGATCCGGTGGTTGATCTGACGATAGAGCTGGATTCCCCCGAGACACCGGTCTTTCGGGCTCTGTTCCCCGAGTTCCCAGATATTCATCCAGTGAAGTTGACGGGCCATTTCGCGGCCAGCCCAGAGGCAGTGAGCCTGCGCGACTTTGTGGCAGGCCTGGGGCCATCAGACCTATCCGGCGAGATATCCTTCGACAGGACCGCCGCCCCGCCCTTTATCCAGGCCAATGTGTCCTCGAAGGTTCTCGATTTAAGCCGATTTCAGTCAGGCCAAAAAGAAGCGACCGACGACCAAGAGGCCGATACGGCGAAATCCGGATCAGAAGATGACAATTATCTCTTCAAGGACGATCCGCTGCCCTTTGACCGCCTAAGCGAGCTAGATGCCAAGGTAACCGTCGATGTGGGCGACCTTAAGGTAAATACGGACCTGAGCCTGACAAAGGTGGATTTGGACCTGGTTCTTCAAGACGCGGTCGCAAAGGCGGACCCGGTCGCCTTTGGCCTAAACAAAGGCCGATTCGAAGGAACTGCCCGATTGGACGCGGCGAAAGAACCCGCCGACATCGCCCTGGACTTCACGGTCGATAGCTTCGACATGGTGGTCTCGCCCGAGGTTCAAATGACATTGGACGGCCATACGGAACTGACGGCCCAAGGAAACTCACCGCGTCAGTTAGCCAGCAGCGTGACGGGCATCAGCGACTGGATCTCGCGGGAAGGCACCGTGGATAGTTCCTTTTTAGGCATTTTGACTTTCGGGACCGGCTCAATTCTGTCGCCGCTATTCGGCGGCAAGCCCAACTCAGCCTTTGAATGCATGGTCGCCCGCCTCAAAATGTCCGATGGTTTGGTGACCCCCGAGGTCGCCGTGGTGGATGCCCAAGACCTCATTCTGTCAGGCGAAGGCACGGTAAACCTAAAGGACGAGACCTTGAACATGAGCCTGGCCACGGGTACGCGAACCATATCCCTGGCCGACCTGGCGGTCCCGATCAGCATTAGCGGGTCCCTGCGATCCCCTACGGCCCTGCCCGACGCGGTAGGGGGCGCCAAGAAGCTGACATCCACCGCCATGAGCCTGGCCAATCCGGTCAATGCTCTCAACACGATCTTCGGCACTGAGATACCCGGCGGCAAAGAGGCTCCCTGCCCCGTGGCCTTTATGGCTATTGCCGACACCAAAGCGCCTGCGGACCTAACCGTGAGCCAAAAACCAAAGGAGAGCACCGGCGTGGTCGGTGGCGCCGTCAATTCTCTGGAATCGGGCCTC
>JBCCHN010000126.1:0-15484 GCA_039028695.1 Pseudomonadota bacterium | reverse complement strand
GCCAAGCTGCCGTGGGCCAAGTCGCCCATGCCCGGTGTGGAGAGGCGTATGCTGGACCGCTTGGGGGGCGAGGTCGCGCGTGCCACCACCATCGTTCGCTTCGCGCCTGAGAGTTATTTCTCGCCCCACGTTCACGATGGCGGGGAAGAATTTTTGGTCCTGGAAGGCGTCTTTCAGGACGAGTTAGGCGATTTTCCTGCCGGATCTTATGTGCGTAACCCACCCACCTCCAAGCACCGGCCGGCCTCGGCGCCGGGCTGCACCATCTTTGTGAAGCTCTGGCAGTTCGATTTGGCAGATCGTACCGAAGTGCGCCTAAACACAAACGACATGGCTTATGTGTCTGACCCGAAACAGACGGGCGTGACCGTCTTGCCCCTGCACGTGGATGCCTTTGAAGAGGTGCGCCTGGAAAAGTGGGCGCCTGGCACTGCGGTGACCTTAGACGCCGCCGGTGGCCTGGAAGCCTTGGTCATTGAGGGCACATTTGTAGAAGGGACCGACAGCTTCGCCCCCCAGTCCTGGCTGCGCTTGCCCGTGGGGGCCTCGGCAACTGCCACCGCCGGTCCCGAAGGGACAAAGCTGTGGATCAAGTCCGGCCATCTAAAGCACGGTGTCACGGCCCCGGCGCAATAAGGTAATATTTTCCCTTGTAGATGGGCTCAGAGCTTCACAAGTGGGGCGGCGTGGCTTACATGGTCTTCTATCGAGCGAAATCTGTAGGAAAAGAGCCGTGACCCAGCCGCCCCAAGCCGAGCAACGCGACCATTTAATCGAAATTCACGGAGAGTCTCGCAACGACCCCTATCATTGGCTCCGCGATCCCCAATGGCAGACCGTAATGCAAGACCCCTCGGTACTTGATCCGGCGATCCGTGACTATTTGGAGGCTGAAAACAGCTTTTGCCAATCGGTGATGAGCCCCTTGGACGGCTTGCAGGAAACCCTTTTTGAGGAGATGAAGGGGCGGATCAAACAAGATGACTCGTCCGTTCCCAAGCCCGATGGTGCCTTTGCATACTATCGTCGCTATGAAGAGGGGGGACAGCATCCAATCTTTTGCCGCGATCAAGATGGTGTAGAGACGATTCTCCTGGACGGCAACAAAGAGGCGGAAGGTCTGGACTTTTTTAAGATTGCCTCCTGCCAGCACAGCCCGGACCATCGCTATCTGGCCTATGCCGTGGACAGCAAAGGCTCGGAGTATCATCAGATCCGCATTAAGGACCTGGAACAGGATAAACTCCTGCCCGATATCATTGAGCAGGCGCAAGGCGGTGTTGCCTGGGCGGCCAATGGTAAAAGTTTTTTCTATACGGTGTTGGACGACAACCATCGACCCTGCAAGGTCTTTCATCACCCCTTGGGGCAAGAGCCGTCCGACGACCGCCTGGTTTATGAAGAGACCGATCCAGGCTTTTTTCTCGGCCTGGATAAAACAGAGAGCGGCCGCTTCATTCTCATTTCGGCCCATGATCACACCACCAGCGAGATCTATCTGGTCGATGCTGGCGATCCCACCCAAGCACCGCGTCTGGTGGCGGCGCGCGAAGAGGGGGTGGAATACAGCGTCAGCGACCATGGCGAGCAACTGTTCATCCATACCAATGCGGATGATGCTGTTGACTTTAAGATCGTTACGACGCCCATCGCCGATCCGGTCCGCTCGGGCTGGACCGATTGGTTAGCGCACAAAGAGGGCCATTACGTCTTGGGACTCCTGCTGTTTAAGGATTATCTGGTCCGCTTGGAGCGAGTCGGCGGCCTGCCGCGAATTGTAATTACGGCCTTTGCCGATGAGACTGACCATGAAGTGGCTTTCGATGAAGCGGCCTATGACCTAGGGCTGGATCCAGGGTTCGAGTTCGATACCCCCTCTTTGCGTTTTGTCTACAGTTCCATGACCACGCCCTTGCAGGTCTTCGACTATAATATGGAAAGCCGTTCACGGGAGCTGCGCAAGCAGCAAGAAGTTCCCAGCGGCCACGACTCCTCGGACTACATCACCCAACGCATTTTGGCCAAGGCGCCAGATGGGCGCGAGGTGCCGGTTTCCCTGCTCTATGGCAAGGATACGCCGATCGACGGCAGCGCGCCCCTGTTGCTTTACGGCTATGGGGCTTATGGGCTTTCCATGCCGGCGTCCTTTTCCACCAACCGCTTGAGCTTGGTGGACCGGGGTTTCGTCTATGCCATTGCGCATATCCGCGGCGGCTCGGACCTGGGCTATGGCTGGTATCTTGACGGCAAGCTTGCGGCCAAGACCAACAGCTTCACCGATTTTATTGCGGCGGGCGAGGCCTTGGCGGCTGCCGGCTATTCCAGCCCGGACCGGATCGTAGCCCAAGGGGGCAGTGCCGGCGGCATGCTCATGGGGGCGGTTGCCAACATGCGTCCGGACCTTTTTGCCGGTATCGTCGCCCAGGTGCCTTTTGTGGATGTGCTTAATACCATGTGCGACCAAGACTTGCCCCTTACGCCGCCCGAGTGGCCCGAGTGGGGTAATCCCCTGACGGATTTAGAGGCCTACCAGCGCATCAAGGCCTATTCTCCCTATGACAACGTACAGGCCAAGGACTACCCCCACATTCTGGTCACGGCCGGTTTGACGGATCCGCGCGTTACCTATTGGGAACCCGCCAAATGGGTGGCTCGTTTGCGCGAGAGAAAGACAGATGCCAATACTCTCTTGCTCAAAACCAATATGACCGCCGGTCACGCCGGGGCGGCGGGGCGCTTCGACATCTTGAAGGAAGTCGCGCTCAACTATGCCTTTGCCCTGATGGTAACGGGAAAGGCCGGCTAGGACCCCGTTGCCGAAGATGTGATCTGAATCGCGCCGCTCAAATCTTGGCAAAGCGAGACTTAATCGCCACGTCATCGCAGGGTCTTACAATTGCACAGGGTGTATCGTGGTCATGCGTCATGGGCTGAGCCTCCTTTTGATTTGGTGCTGGATTGCCGTGAGCGCCTTTTTCGTATGGGCGCATGCGGCATCTGCCTCAGACTTTGGCGGCATTCCCGACCTGCCCAACGCGGGCAGTTTAGAGTTCGCAGTGATGCGCGACGGTAGCGAGATCGGGCATCATATCGTCACCTTTAACAGGAAGGGCGATGGGGTTGAAATGTCGGTGGAGACGCGTGTTCAAGTGAAGATCCTCGGCATCACCGTTTTTCGCTATGAACACGATTCCGCCGAGCTCTGGAATAAGGGACAGCTCATTAAGCTAACCTCCCGCTCAAATGAGAATGGAGACATCGACTCCCTCTCAGTCGACTTGGATGTGGAGGATCGTTTGAAGATCAATGGCAATGGCGGCCAGACGACTGCACCCCTGGGTGCCGTGCCGTCCAGCCTTTGGTATTTGGGATCTTTGGAAGACGCCCAAGGCTATCCCTTGCTCCACACCATTCATGGGGGCGTTTTGCCGCTGAAGATCACGCCCTTCGAGCGGGATCAAGCCAGCGATGCGATCGTCGATCGGGTGGAAACCGCCTTGATCGTCGAGGGTGAAAAGGTAGAGGGAGTCGACGAAGCTTTTTACCGGGAGCTTTGGTACGACAAAGACGGCCTTTTGATTGAGGCGCGGATCACCGCCGATGACGGCTCCGACGTGCGTTTCACCCGTGTTTCGCCTTAAGTTTTGTCTTGCCGATCAGCGAGCACCCGGTTTTCGACCTTAATCCGATAGGCAAGGATGCCGCCGTTAAGAACCGAGAAGATCGCCGCCAGCTCCCAGGCTCCAAAGGCCAAGGGCAGCGCGGCGATTTCCAGGATGACGACCAAATAATTTGGATGCTTCAAAAATCGGTATGGGCCGTGTTTGATCAACGGCGCGCCGGGCAAGGTGATGATCCGCGTTGTCCAAAAACGCCCCAAGGTAACGATGATCCAAAGACGCAGGACCTGTAGGATTAGATAAAACCCCAGCAGACCCCAATGTACGCTTGCTGTCGGGGGCACAAAAAGGGCGATGGCTCCTAGCCAGGAGGCGTGCAGCGCAACGATCAGCGGGTAATGGCCGGCACCCACCTCCACTCCGCCAGCGGCCAGGAGGGCACGGGTGTTCCGTCCCACATAGATCAGCTCGGCCACTCTTTGCAGGGCCACCAGGGCGATGGTGATCCACAGCACCATTATTCCGCGGCCTGGCGTTGTTGGTGGTTGGGCTCCCGCGGACAGTCCAGCAGCACAAATCCTGCCGTGAACCCGGGCCCCAGGGCGGTCATGAGGTGACGACCATGAAGGCCCCGTTCAAGACCGCGCTCCAGGACGAACAAGACGCTGGCCGCCGACATATTGCCGTACTGCCGCAAGGCCTCCTTGGCATCTTGTAGTGCCTCGGGTCCCAGCTCGAAGGCCTCTTCCAAGGCTCGGATCACCTTGGCCCCGCCAGGATGGCAGACATATCCCGATAGGTCCGCCCGGCTTAGGCCCTGCTGGCTCAAAAAGGCATCGGCCGCACCTGTCATCTGCTTACGAACGATGGTGGGAATGTCTTTAGAAAAGATCACGCCCAGCCCGTCGTTTTCGACCGACCAACCCATCACGTCCAAGCTGTCCGGCCAGGTATGCTCACCCCAAGCCGTGATTTCAGCACCATTCGCAGAGGATTGTTGATCCCCGGCTTCCAGCAAAACCGCCGCGGCGCCGTCGCCGAACAGAGCCGTGGCCACGATATTGCTGTTGGATTGATCCTTAAGCCGAAAGGTGAGGGCGCAAAGCTCGACCACCAGGAACAGCACCTTGCTACCCGGCATCCCGCGGGCCATGGCGGCGGCCCGGCCGAGACCTAAAACACCACCGGCGCAGCCGAGGCCAAAAATCGGCAGGCGTTGTACGTCACGACGAAGGCTAAGACGGTCCACCAGGCGCGCATCCAAACTGGGGGTCGCAACGCCGGTGGTCGAGACTGCAACCACCGCATCCACATCATGAGGAGAAAGGCCGGCCTTCGTCAGGCAACGGTCCGCGGCCTGTTCCAAGAGAGCAACGGCGTTTTCCACGTAAAGGTCGTTGCGGGTCTGCCAGTCCTTGGCTTCCAAATACCAATCTATGGGCTGGCAAGAATGGCGTTTGGTAATTCCGGCATTTTCGAAAACCGGCAAAAGGCGATCCAGCGCCCGGCCCCGACTGGGAAAAAGCTGTCGGGCATGTGCGGCCACAGTTTCTTGCTCAATGACATGGGGTGGTACAGCCGTTGCCAAGGACAACAGCCTGATCTTGGGCAGGTCCGAGGGGGAGGGGAGAGCCATGACTTTATCCTTTAAGGCAGACAGCCAGTGTTATGACCCACTTATATGTGGTCGCCGCGGCACAATCGGTCAAACACTCACGAGTTTTTGACCGTGATCCTTCCCTGTCTTTTGCGAGGATGAAAAAAACGGACGAAGATCTTGAGTTTTGATAAGCTGGGGCCTTGAGACCAATTCACCGAAGCCCTGGAGGGGATCTTGAGGCAAGCCGCCTTTCACCTTTTCCTTCTAGTCGTGGCTGTCCAATTGCCATCAAATGCCTTTGCGACGGACCCTTCCGATTTGGGTCGCCTGAGAGCGGAGGGCGCTTGCCCGGCTTGTGATCTTGGTGGGGCAGACTTGGCGAGGGCCGAGCTCGACGGGGCCGACCTTAGCGGCGCCAACCTCAGACGTGCAAACATGCGGGAGTCTCGATTAGGGCGAGCTAACCTTTCCAAGGCCGACCTGGCGGGTGCCAATTTGATGCGGGTAAATCTCACCAGCGCCGACCTTAGCGGCGCGGACTTATCCGGCGCGTTTTTCGTGGAGGCGGACCTGTGGCGCGCGAACTTGAAGGGTGCTCGCATCAATGGCGCCTTTTTGGGACAGGCAAACGGTTTGCAGCAAGGCCAGCTTAACCAGGCCTGTGGCGATGAAGCGACGGAACTGCCCGCCGGATTTATCGTGCGCTATTGCTGAAGCGCGGATAGGGCGGCGACAAAGGTCGCACTGTCGGTGACCGAACCGAAGACCCCGTCTTCCACCTTTACCATCTCAACGGCCGCATGATGCAGCTCTTTTGAAACAGCGCCGCAACAATCCGCGATCAATAAGCATTCAAAGCCCTGGTCATTAGCCTCGCGCAGGGTCGTGTGAACGCAAACATCAATGGTATTGCCGCAAAAGGCCAGATGACGGATCTCCAAGGCGCGCAGGATTCCCGCCAGGTCCGTATCGCAAAAGGCTCCATTGGCGGTCTTGTCAACAATAACTTCACCCTCTATTGGAGCGAGGTCCGGGATAATTTGCCAGCCTGGCTCTTCCCGGATCATGATGCGACCCAAAGGACCGGGATCGCCGGGGCGCACCTTGCTGGACTTACAGTCCTCTTCCTTAGAACGAACCCGGTCGATGACCTCCCGGCGATAACCCTGCCGCGTGTGGATGACCGCCCATCCAGCCTGGCGCGCGGCGGTCAAGACCGTGGCGATGGGGGCGATCGGCGCGCGCAGAGGCGTCAGGTCATAACCCATCTGGCCCATATAACCCTCGGGATCGCAAAAATCCCGTTGCATGTCGATGATGATCAGGGCGCTGTTGTCGCGCGAGCCCTCGCCCGAGGAGGGCCAGGGGCGTGGATCGGCGGGGACGGCGCGAAAAGCTGTCACTTTAACATTTCCTCAGCCAATTTTTGTGCCCCTTGATAGTCTGCCTTGCCGCTGCCCAGAAGGGGGATGCTCTCCACCGCCAGGACAATTTTAGGCACCATCAGCTCTGTCACGCCCTGGGCTTGGCAATGGGCCAAGAGGGCACCACGCTCTGCCGTGGGCTCGGTGGTCAAGAGGATCACCTGTTCGCCTTTTTTGGGATCGGGCAGAGCCACCGCAGCACATTCTGCCTCGGGCCAAAGGGCCGCGGCCTGTTGTTCGACTGCCGTGAGGGAGACCATTTCGCCGGCAATCTTGGCAAAGCGTTTTGCCCGTCCCTGAATGGAGATAAAGCCCTCGGGATCAATTTGGACGATGTCACCTGTGTCGTACCAGCCGTCCTGTGGTGGTTCCAATTTTTGTGGCGCGCCGGCACGGTAATAGCCCAGCATCACGTTGGGGCCGCGCACCCAAAGCCGGCCGCCGTGCTCCACCCCCTCGACCTTTTCCAGCCGATGCTCAATCCCCGGCAACAAACGTCCGACCGTGCCCGCCTTGCATTGCATGGGTGTATTGCTGGCCAGCACTGGGCTGGTTTCGGTGGCACCATATCCCTCCAGGATGCGCAGGCCGAAAAATTCCGACCAGCGTCGCCGCGTATCCTCGGCGACCTTTTCCGCTCCGGCGAAGACATAGCGCAAAGAATAAAAATCGTAGGCATGGGCCTTTTGTGCATAACTCTTCAAAAAGGTGTTGGTGCCGAACAGGATGGTGGCGTTGCTGTCGTAGATCAGTTCGGGAATGATCCGGTAGTGTAGGGGCGAGGGATAAAGAAAGGTCTTGATGCCTGAGAGCACCGGCAGTAACAGCCCGGCGGTCAGCCCAAAGGAATGGAAAACCGGCAAGGGATTAAAGACAATGTCGGTAGGATTGAAGTCGATCCGCGACGCGAGCTGATAGGCGTTGGACAAGATGTTGCTGTGGGACAGCACGACGGCCTTGGGGCTGCTTTCCGAGCCCGAGGTGAACAGAATAACGGCGGGACTATCAGGCGTTACCTCTTCCCGCGTCATGAGACCCCGGTGCAGCCCGGAAACAAGCGGCTTGGTGAGAAGCAGCCGAGCTTTGTCCCACCATCCGATGCGGTCCCGCAGGTCCTCAAGATAGATTACCGTACGGCTTTCGCCCAACAGCTCTACGGCATCGGTAAGCTTGGCAAGCTCCACGAACTGGCGGGAGGTTACGATCCGCTTCACCCCGGCGGTGACGCAGGCCTCGGCCATGGCGCGGGCGCCGGCGGTAAAATTGAGCATGGCCGGCACTCGGGCGTGGGCCTGCAGGCCGAAAAAGACCGCCGCCGTCGCGCCGGAATTGGGCAGCAGCAAACCGATAGCCTCCCCAGTCGAGGTGCCTTTGACCAAACCGCGGCCGAGCAGAAGGCTGGCGGATACCAGGCGGTCATAACTCATGGGCTTGCGTTGAATGTCCTCAATGAGCAGGGCATTTTTGCCATGGGCGCTGCGCGCATCCAGCACCGCTTGAAAAAGAGATCGGTCCCGATCGCAGGTCTCGAATATCACCCGGCACATGAGGTCATAAAGGTCGGCGCCGATGGCCTCCCGGCGCTGGCGGCCTCGCAGCTCTTCCGCAACATCGATCCGATAGGGCGGCAAAAGGGTTACGGTGATTTTCGGGAACCACCGCAAGCGCAGTTTACCCTTGAGGCGTGAGAAGGGTGTGAACTGAGCCCCGTCGATCCGGATTGGCAGAATATCCGCCTTGGCCTTGTCGGCCACCATCCCCGGCCCTTCGTATATTTTCATCAAGGCGCCGGTCATGGTGATGCGGCCCTCGGGAAAAATTACGCAGCGTTTTCCGTCTTGGACCGCCTTGATGAGCGCCTTTGTGGACAGGGGATTGGTGGGATCCATGGGGAAGATATCCACCATGGTGAGGAAAGGTCCCACCCACCACTTCTGAGCTATGTGGGTGTTGACGGCGAAAAGGGGTTTTTCGGGCAAGAGGGTGGCGAGCAGCAGTCCATCCAAAAAGGACACGTGATTGGCCACGATCAAGGTCCGCTGACCGCTGGCCGCCCAATGCTCCAAACCGCGCACTTCGATGCGGTAGGCCAGCTTGAACAAAAAAGTGAAAAAACCTTTGACCAAGGCATCGGGCAACAGCTTGCAGATATATAGCGCCACCAACAGGTTGATGATGGCGACCGTCAGGAACACCTGGGGCACGGTAAAGCCGGCGCCCAACATGACGACCGTTCCGATGGCCGAGACGACCATAAAAAGGGCATTCATGATGTTATTGCCGGCAATCACCCTGGCCCGGTACCGCTTATCGCTCAATGTCTGCATCAATGCGTAAAGCGGCACGATGTAGAGACCCGCGGCGATGGCAATGCCTAAAAGATCTCCCAAAATGCGCCAGTTCCGCGCCTCTTCCAAAAAGCCGACCACGCCGATCAGGCTGTCGCTCGTGCGTTCGTAACCGCTGGTGGCGACGTAAAGGTCAAAGATGAAAAGGCTCATGCCCAGCGCACCCAAAGGCACGTACTTGGCCGAGAGATCCCCTTTAAGCAGTTTGTTGCAGAGCACCGACCCGATGGCGATACCTACCGAAAAGACCGTCATGAAGAGCGACACCAACTGTTCGTTGGCAAAAAGTGTATCCTTCACAAAGGCGGGAAACTGGGCGAGAAAAGTGGCGCCCACCAGCCAAAACCAGGATATCCCCAAGATGGACAAAAACACCCGCCGATCTTGAGCGATGTAGCCGATGATTCTGAAAGTCTCGCCCAGGAAATTTGGGTTGATTTTAAGGTCGGGTACGGCCGGGCCGGCCTTGGGAATGGCCAAACTCGTGGCCCAACCTGCCAAGGCGATCACCATGAGACCGCCCGTTACCGTCTGAACCCCATAGGCGGTCAAGATCAGCAGGTTTCCAGCAATAGAGCCGATCAGGATGGCGAGGAACGTACCGGCCTCAACCAACCCGTTGCCGCCGATCAATTCTCCCTTCGCGAGGTGATCAGGTAAAATTGAATATTTCAACGGACCAAAAAAAGCTGATTGGATACCCATCAAAAACAACACGGCCAGCAGCGCCATATGCTGCTCGAAAAAGAAACCGATGCAGGCAAGTGCCATGACGCCGATTTCCCAAAGTTTGATATAGCGGATCAACCGCGACTTTTCGAATTTGTCGGCCAGCTGACCGGCAATGGCCGAAAAAAGGAAAAAGGGCAGGATAAAAAGTCCCGCAGCCACCGTGACCATGATTTGTCCGTGAGCCGTGTCGGCCGAGCGATAGATGATCAGGATCACCAGGGCGTTTTTAAAAAGGTTGTCATTAAGAGCGCCCAGAAACTGCGTCAAAAAAAGCGGCAGCAAGCGCCGGCTGCCCAGCAGTTGAAATTGATTTTGCGGGGAGTCAGTCGACATGGCGTCTTCTTATGGGCTGGAGGGCTGTGGCGGCCGAAGAGTGATCGCCCGGGCGAATCGACCTAATGTTTCGTCGGTTCATTCTACCTTTCGTGAGTTCGCCTCGCAATTGGCAGACGCCCTGAGGCCCCCTAACCTTGCCATGCTCCGCCAAAGCTGGACGGGCGCCGCGCCCCTGTGGCAAAGAGGGTTGCCGGATTGACCTATTTCTTTGGGAGCTGCCATGCGCCTGACGGCCTTTGCCCTGTTGTCGGTTGTGTTCTTGGACATCATGAGCCAGGGCTTGGTGATCCCCATCCTCAACACGGTGATCATGGAGCCCAGCCAGCCCTTCTTGCCGACGGGTACCTCGGTGAACAGCCGCCAGTTCGATTTTGGCCTGGTGATGGGCATCTTCTTTTTGTGCTGGTTTTTGGGCGCCGCCTATATCTCGAAACTCTCCGATTCCATCGGCCGCAAGGAAGGCATCCTGGTCTGCCTGGTGGGTAATCTGATCGGCTATGGCCTCACCATCTTGGCGCTGGAGGTGAATAGCTTTTGGCTCCTATGCGTGGCACGAGGAATTTCGGGTTTTACCGCCGGCAATCAGCCCATTGCACAGGCCGCCCTGGTGGATATGAGCGAAAACGATCAGCAAAAGACTCGTTTCATGGGCTTGGTGCTGGCCGCCCTTAGTCTTGGATTGGTGGCCGGGCCGCTCATTGGCGGCGTCTTGTCCGACAAAGCCCTGATTGGGGACTTGGCCTCGGTGGAGTTGCCCTTTTATTTTGTCTCGCTTTTGGTGGTTTTGAATATTTTGTTGATCTGGTTTTGTTTTCACAACCGGTCTTGCGAAAAAGAGGCTTTCCGCTTTAAGCCTTGGGAGGCCTTTTTAACCCTCTACCAAGCCGCCAGGCACAAAACAGTGCTGCGGATCTCCATCGTCTTTTTCTGGTCCCAGCTGGCGCTGAACAGCTTTTTTGTCTTTTTGGACACCTATCTCTTCCGTCGCTTTCAATTCGATACCCTGGAGAATTCCTTTGCCCTCATCGTGTTGGGCGCGGCAATGGGATTAGCCAGTGCCTTTCTGGTGCCGATTGTCATGAAGCGCCTGGGCAGCCTCACCATCGTTTGCGGCAGCCTCCTGATCATGATGGCCTCGGCGGCGGCCTTCGTGGTCAACGGGTCGCCGGTGGTGGCTTATCTCTTGATCGTGCCTTTTATGGTGGCCTTTGCTCTTAACTATCCCACCATGCTCACCTTGTTTTCCTTGGCGGTCGACGAACGCCAGCAGGGCTGGGTCATGGGCGTGACGGTAGCGCTTTTCACCTTGGGGGCGGGCATTATCTCGGTGATCGGCGGGCGCCTCATGGCGGTCTCTATCCACCTACCGTTCATGATATCGGTGGGTTCCTTGGTGATAGCATTGCTGCTGATCTTGTTGTTCTGGCGCACTAAAGATATGAGGGATCTCTTAATGCGGAGCGCTCACAATACTTAGTTTCGATTCTGCAAACCTTGGAGCAAGCGGCTGAAAAATAATGGCGAAAGTTATTTTTAGAAGGTCACGACCTGTTCCTGCTTCCTTTAGGGTGTCATCCGTCTTTGCAAAATTTTTGCAAAAGGGATCTAATTGACACCAATAGGATTTGGACAGGGAGACCCAGATGTCGGAGCCGGCGCAATCAAGGGGCGCGCAGCCCGGTGAAGTGAAGAATCCGTCGCTCGCCGACTACTACAATGCGTCCCAGCTTCGGGTCGATAGCTGGAACCGGCTGAAGTCCTGCACGCTGGCGCTCAAGCGCGCCGCTGCCGCTGGCCAACCCTGTGACGAACTGATCTCAAAAAACAGGTCCTATCTTGAGGTGCTGACGCCCATCGAGAGTTATTGGGCCTTTCCGGGGCGTCGCCAATTCCACCGTCTTGGGCGCCTGCTGGAGACAGGCGACTATGCCGGGTTGGCGAGTGTGACGGCACGCATCGTGCGGGCTCTGATGAGCGGGTCCTATCGCCGCCGGACCATCAATTTAGGCCTTGAAGGGCATGCCGAGGAAGAACACGACGACGAGGAGGAGCAAGCCGATGAGGAAATGGCCCACCACCGGCCTTATTTTGAGCTGCTGGTGGTCGACTCTATTTCACCTCATCAGGAAACCCAGGTTCGCTCCAGCTTGCGGCGCATGCGGCGGGATGAGGACAATTTCATCTACGAGCCCATTATCGTGCCGTCCTTTGAGGACGCGCTGATTGCTGCGCTCTTCAATCACAACATACAAGCGGTTGTGGTTCGATACGGTTTTCCTTTCGAATCCCAGCATAAGCTTCAGATATTACAACGGTTATTGGCCCGGGCCGGCGATCTGTCCAGGGACGAAAGCACCTTTGGTGACCGCGGCGTTCTTTTGGCCACTTTCCTGGGCCAATTGCGGCCCGAACTCGATGTCTACCTGGTGACCGATCAGTCGGTGGAGGAGTTAGCCGGCCAGGTGCCGCCCAATTGCCGCCGCATTTTTTATAATCAAGAGGACTATTTTGAGCTCCATTTAAATGTGCTTCGAGGCATTGAGTCCCGCTACGACACGCCATTCTTTACCGCTTTGAAGCACTACTCCAAACAGCCCACGGGCGTGTTTCATGCCCTGCCCATCTCCCGTGGCAAATCCATCACCAAGTCCCATTGGATCCAGGACATGGGCGACTTTTACGGCATGAATATTTTCCTGGCGGAAACCTCGGCAACCTCGGGCGGCTTGGATTCCCTTTTGGCGCCCCAAGGCCCCTTGAAAAAGGCACAGGAGCTGGCGGCTCGGGCCTTCGGCGCGCGCCATTCCTTTTTTGTGACCAACGGCACATCGACGGGCAACAAGATCGTGGTTCAGGCCGTCACCCGGCCGGGCGACATCGTTCTGATCGATCGGGATTGCCACAAGTCCCACCACTATGGCCTGGTGCTGGCGGGCGCTCATGTGATCTATCTGGACTCCTATCCAGTGCCCGAATACTCCATGTACGGTGCCGTTCCCCTGCGCGAGATCAAGCATCAGCTCCTAGCATTGAAAAAGGCCGGTAAGCTGGATCGCGTCCGCCTGCTGCTGCTCACCAACTGCACCTTCGACGGCATTGTCTATAATGTGGAGCGGGTGATGGAGGAGTGTCTGGCCATCAAGCCAGATCTCATATTCCTCTGGGACGAGGCTTGGTTCGGTTTTGCCGGTCTAGCGCCCACATATCGCCATCGTACCGGCATGCATACCGCCCAGTCCTTGCGGGCGCGCTATCGGGATCCGGCCTATCGGGAGCGCTACCTGGCCCACCGGGCCGAGTTGGAGAAGATCGGCGACGACGAGCAGGCGCTGCTGGATACTCATCTGTTGCCCGACCCGGACAAGGTCCGTATCCGCGTTTATGCCACCCAATCCACCCATAAGACCCTGACCTCCCTGCGTCAGGGCTCTATGATCCATGTCTATGATCAGGACTATAAGGCCAAGGTGGAAGAGCCGTTTCACGAGGCCTACATGACCCACACCTCCACCTCGCCAAACTATCAGATCCTTGCCTCCTTGGACGTGGGCCGCCGCCAGGCGGAACTGGAAGGCTTTGAGCTGGTGCAAAAGCAGGTCGAGATGGCCATGGCCCTGCGGGAAACCTTGCAGGTTCACCCCCTGCTCAAAAAGTATTTCCGCGTGCTGACTGTGCGTCACATGATCCCGCCGGAATACCGGCAATCGGGTATTGAATCCTATTTCGATCCGGAACACGGCTGGAATGATATTTGGGAAGCCTGGGCCCAAGACGAGTTTTGTCTGGATGCCACCCGCATCACCTTGGCCGTGGGGGCCACCGGATTGGACGGGGATTCCTTTAAAAACCAAGTTCTCATGGACCGCTACGGCATCCAGATCAACAAGACGTCCCGCAACACGGTTCTTTTCATGACCAACATCGGCACCACCCGCTCATCGGTGGCCTATCTGATCGAGGTCTTGGTCCAGATCGCGCGGGATTTGGACGAGCGCCTGGAAGACAGTAATCCCGTGGAGCGTCGGGTTTTTGAAAAGCAGGTCCTGGGTCTAATGGATGTGGATAAGCAACCGCCGCTTCCCGATTTCAGCCGCTTCCACACGGCTTTCCGGCCTGATGGAGAGGCCGAGACGCCGGAAGGGGATCTTAGGACGGCTTTTTTCCTCGCCTATGATGATGCGGCCTGCGAGTACCTGGCCTTAGACGACGGTAGCCTTGATGGGGAAATGGCGCGGGGTCGGGACGTGGTCTCGGCCAGCTTTGTCATTCCCTATCCTCCTGGATTTCCCATCCTGGTGCCGGGCCAGGTGATCAGTGCGGAAATCCTCGATTTCATGCGCGCTTTAGATGTAAAGGAAATCCACGGCTACCGGCCCGAGCTGGGCCTGCGGGTCTTTACCGAGGCGGCATTGGAGTCGCTTGGCTAGCGCCCTGTCTCTTTGCGCTCGCTCCACCCTTGCCATCGAATGAGTTAGATCGGACCAGCGACGATCAGGAGTCCTCATCGCTGGAGAAGTCCGGCGACGGAACTTCTTCGGCCGGGCGGCCGTTATTGATCTCGTCCTCCCGGTTCTGGCGATACAAGGATCTTACCCGGGCATAGAAGTCGATGGAATCCGCTTTAAGCGCTTCGATGGTTTCGATGTTGCGCGAGCGTGTATCGGTCCCCTCGATGGCGCGGCGGGCAATCGATTCCTCAAAGGTGAGAATGTAACTTAAGGGATCCAAGCCCCAGTCCACCAGACGTCCCGTGCCGTCGCGTAAGGAGGAGGGACCAAATATGGGCAAGACCAGATAGAAGCCCTCACCAACCCCATAGGTACCCAGAGTTTGACCGAAATCTTCCTCTCGATAGGGATAGCCTGCGTCCGTCGCCATATCAAAAAGACCCAAAACACCAAAGGAGGTATTGATGGCAAAGCGCCCCATGGTTTGTTCCGCGCCTTCCCAATCGCCCTGCAGGAGATTGTTGGCCAGATTGACAGGTGCTCTCAGATTACGGAAAAAAGATTGCACCGAGTTGCGAGCAAACTCAGGAAGCAAGAATCGGTAGGTGGCGGCAACCGGTTGAAAAACAAGTGTGTCCAGCGCGTCGTTTACGGCAAAGATAAACCGATTTGGCGTTTCCAAAGGATCGTTGTCGTCGGGCAATTCATACCCGAAGTCGTCTCCACCATCGTCATCGAAATCCCCGCCATCGTCCTTGCTGGCACAGGCCGCCGCAAAGAGGCAAACCGCCAAAACCATAGCCAAGGTGCGCAGGATTTCAGGAAAAAAACTTTTAAGTTTCAAAGTACTCATCATTGAGACCCGAGCTACATTTCGATAGCGCCCTAAGCACTTACCCGTATTACGATTGTCACCATCCACTCTTCAAGATACCGCCAACTTTCAGGTTTCAGGCCCCAATTTTCAGTCTTTGCG
>JBCCHN010000125.1:0-15538 GCA_039028695.1 Pseudomonadota bacterium | reverse complement strand
GCCCCGCGGGCGCATGCGGGCGCCGAAAAGGTCAGAGAAGATGCTTTCAGCGCTAAAGGCATCGCCGGGTCCGGTCTGGGTGTATTTGGTCTGGGGTCCGCTGCTGCTTTGCTGGCGATAGAATCCCCCTTTCCAGGCAGTCTCTTGACCGCTGGCATCGATTTCGCCCCGATCGAAGCGCTTACGTTTTTCCGGGTCTCCCAAGATTTGATAGGCCTGAGAGACCTCTTTGAAACGGCGCTCGATTTCAACGTTACCGGGGTTCAAATCTGGATGCAGCTCCTTGGCCAATTTGCGGTAGGCGGACTTTACGGCCTCGGCCGAAGCTGAGCGGTCAACTTTGAGTAGCTTATAGGGGTCTTGCATTCTTCAGATCTTCCAGCCGGCCAAATTTATGCCGAGGCTCTCCATACGCGGGCATCTCACGTCAAGAGCCAACTTTCTCACAGTTTTCTTCTACAAGGTTTAAACGATTCTCCAAAATCTTCGACGTCCTGGCGTCACTTACCCTGCAGACGATGGTTTGGATCTCTTAATAATTTGGGAAGTTGATCAAGATGAAAAAAGGCCGCAAAGGCACGGCCGCCGCGCAAGCATAGGCCAAGGCAAACAGGTCATCAAATTCTCTCGCGTCGCCTAAACAGGTTGTTGTTTCAGGTAGATCGGCACACCATCTCCCTCTGATCGCCAAAACGGCAAGAGAAGCTTTGGTCCGGATGCCATTGGCGGGTAGTATGGTCGTCTTGATGCAAGCAAGAAAAGGTTTTAACGGCTTAAAAGGAGCGTGCCTTTATGGCTTTGGAAAAACCGCCTGCGGATCCTTTGGGGCTCTTCGCCCAATGGTATGAAGAGGCTAAGGAAAAAGAGATAAACGACCCGAACGGCATGGCCGTCTCGACGGTCGGGGCGGACGGCATGCCGTCATCGCGCATGGTCTTGCTGAAGGACTATGACGCGCGTGGCTTTGTCTTTTACACTAATTATGAAAGCCGCAAGGGCGGTCAGCTGTTGGCCCACCCCAAAGCGGCGATTCTCTTTCATTGGAAGTCCTTGCGTCGCCAGGTCCGCATTGAAGGCGAGGTGGAACAGGTCTCCGACGCGGAGGCCGATGCTTATTTCGCCAGCCGACCGCGGCAAAGTCAGATCGGGGCCTGGGCCAGCGATCAGTCCCGGCCCCTGGAAGGCCGCTTTGAGCTGGAGAAAAGGGTTGCCGTCTTTGCTGCTAAGTACGCCATCGGCACGGTGCCGCGGCCGCCCCATTGGTCCGGTTTTCGGATTATACCGCGGTTGATCGAATTTTGGCAGGATGGGGCCTTTCGTTTGCATGACCGGGTGGTCTATCACCGACGGGACGCAGGCTGGGGTACGGAGCGACTTTTTCCATAATGCTAAGTAAAAATAATTATTTGCGTATAGTTTTAAATATTTTGGATGAGTATCGCGTCCGGTGAGCGACCAGGTTAAGCATATTACAATGCCAACCGATCAGCACTCGCGACTGATGCGTTCGGCGACCTATGCCGCGGTGGCAACAGCTTTCACATTGATTGTGGTGAAGTTTTTTGCCTGGCAGCAAACAGGTTCCCTCAGTCTTTTGGCCACCTTGATCGATTCTTTGTTAGACGCGGCGGCGTCCTTGATCAATCTCTTTGCCGTGCGACAGGCGCTCGTTCCGGCAGATAAGGAGCATCGTTTTGGTCATGGCAAGGCGGAACCCCTGGCGGCCCTGGGCCAGGCCGCATTTATTACCGGCTCAGCGGTTTTTTTGGTGATCGAGGCGCTGTCCCGGCTTGCCGAACCCAAGGCCATCACCCATGGTCCGACCGGGATCGCGGTGATGATCTTTGCCCTCACGCTGACCTTATGTTTGGCCCTTTATCAAGTCCACGTGATCAGGCGAACAGGGTCTTTGGCCATCTCCGCGGATCTTTTGAACTACAAAGGTGATATCCTGGTCAATCTGGCGGTTATCATCGCTTTGGTGCTGGGTTCCACCTTGGGCTGGCGTTTGGCGGATCCGCTGTTCGGCCTGGGGATCGCCGCCTTTATCATATATAATGCTTTCCTAATCGCCCGCTCATCCTTGCATATGCTGATGGATCATGAATTGCCGGACGATCAGCGGGAGAATATCAAAGCGATCATTCTAGACAGTCCGGAAGTGCTCGGCATACAGGATTTGCGGACGCGCGCCTCGGGGCCACAAACATTTATACAGTTTCATATCGAGATGGATGGGCGTACTTCTTTAGATGTTGTGCACGAAATTGCCGGTGGCATCGAAAAGCGATTGATTGAAAAGTTCCCCGGCGCCGAGGTGATTATTCACCAAGATCCTTATCCAGATTCCTTGCTGGATGTGGAAGGAAAGAAAAGCGACCCACATCAAGGCGTGGATGGCGGGACTTTGGCATCTTGATTGGCTTGTTGATGGAGAAATACCGAGAGGAGCCTTGCCATGACCTATGCGACAATCTTGGCTGTCTTGGATGGTGGCCCCGGCAGCGACCGCGGTCTCTTGGCCGGCCTCGCCCTCGGGCGACAGTTCGGCAGCCATGTCATTTGTCTGTTCAATGAGACCGATCCGCAAGCTGCCGTACCAGTGCTGGGCGAGGGCATGGCCGGAGTTGTGGTTGAACAGATGATCGAGAGCCTGCAGAACGAAAGCGCCATGCGCTTGGCGAACGCCCGCGCTTTGTTTGAGCGCCATTGCATTGCCGATGCCACGGTCACGGTTCTGTCCGACCAAGAGGCCCCTCCGTTCGGAGCGCTTTCCGCCAGTTTTCGTCAGGTGGTGGGGCAGGAGCCCGATCAGGTGGCGTCCGAGGGCCACCTGGTGGATCTATTGGTATTACCCTTTCCCGACCCGGATGGCGGAGGTGTGGCGGTGACCACCCTGGATGCGGCATTGCTGGATAGTGGTCGGCCGGTTTTTTTGGTACCCGCAGGGGATCATCGAGTGCCCTGCAGGGTGGTAACCCTGGGCTGGGATGGCTCCCGGGAAGCGGCCATGGCTGCCTCGGCGGCGTTACCTTTCCTGCGGCGGGCGGAAAAGGTCGTGATATTGTCCGGCGGAACTGACGATGATTCGATGCAAACCGGTCCGCTGGTGCGCTACTTAAAGGCTCATGGCGTTGCCGCGCAAAGCCAGAGTTTTGTGCCCGGCCCGTCGGGAATGGGAGAAGACCTGATCCAGCAAACGCTCGACTTGGGGGGCGACCTTTTGGTTATGGGTGCCTATGGTCATAGCCGCTTGCGGGAAATGCTTTTAGGAGGCGCTACCCATGAGGTCTTGAAGACCGCGCGCATCCCGGTCTTGATGGCCCATTGAGGGAGGTGCGATGACAGAAGAACGCCAAACCGTGGTTCTGACCGGCGCCAGTCGGGGCATCGGCCATGCGACGGTCAAGCGGTTCAGCGACGAGGGCTGGCGCATTATCACCTGTTCGCGTGAGGAGGTTCCCGAGGCCTGCCAGCGGGACCCCAATTGGACAAAGCATATCACCGCCGACTTAGCGCTGCCGGATGACCTGGCCGACTTCATGGCCGAGGCGAATGAATTACTCGCCGATCAGCCACTGCATGCCCTGGTGAACAATGCGGCCGTTTCGCCCAAGACCCCTTTTAAGGAGCGCCTCGGCTGCCTCAATGGTGAGGTGGATCAATGGCGTGAAGTTTTTGAGCTGAACTTTTTTGCGCCGCTGGCCCTGGGCCGAGGCTTTGCCGCCGCTTTGGGCCGGGGGCGCGGTGCGGTCGTTAATATTACATCGATCGCCGGGCATGGGGTACATCCCTTTGCCGGATCGGCTTATTCCACCTCCAAGGCGGCTCTGTCGGCCCTGACTCGGGAAATGGCGGTTGAATTTGCAGAGCTGGGCGTAAGGGTCAATGCCGTGGCACCCGGTGAGATCGAGACCGCCATGATCGGCGAGGAATACGAAGCGCTGATTCCCCGCATCCCCATGCACCGTATGGGCACGCCGCAAGAAGTGGCGGCTGCCGTCTATCGATTATGTACGGACGATTTCGCCTATGTGACCGGGACCGAGATCTTTGTTACGGGGGGACAACACCTCTATTGAGGTTTAGCCTCCGACCTTAGGGTGCTTGCGCGGTAAGCCGATCTTTCAGACCCTGATACCAGGCCAGGCGTTCGCGCACCTGGGCAATCTCATGGTCCAGCCAGAGGGTGAAATGGTTGTTCTCTGTTGCTTCCTGGGTTTGCAGATCACTAAGCCGTGCCAATTCTCGTTCGCTGATTTCCACCAACATTTCCGCCTGCAGGCTTTGTTCGTCGCTGGGCAGGACATGGAGGAAGCGAAGTTTCAGGGCGATGATCAGTTTGTTGAACTCATTCACAGGCGCGCGAAAATTACTGCTCAAAAGGCGCAGTAGCTCGGATCGGCCCGCCGCTGTGATCACCAGCGGCGTTTTATCATCTGCGCCATGGTGATTCGAGTCGCTTGGCGGGTCTCGCGGGGCGATGAGGCCTTCGACCTTCAAGACCTCCAGGGGCGCCCCCACCAGATCGAGGGAAGGGCCCACGAGCCGCCCGGTGAAGTGACGCACCTCGGCAGCCAGGTCGCCGTAACAGCGGGATCGGGTCGCCAAAAGCCCCAGGGCGAGGAGGCGAACAGCTTCGGTGGGGACCAGTGTATTGTCGCGGTACATGGTTTATAGACCGTCTTAGGGAAGTAAGAACCGTCTTATGCTATTGGCATGCAACCATCTGACTCGAATCTAGGCGCGTCCGAACCAATTGTCCAGGCCGAGCTAATCGGACAAGAGGTCCCCGTGATTAAGGAAACAGATCGATCGCCTTTAGGGGGGCTTCACGCCGCCTCAAGAGATCAACTCGGTGTAATGCCTCTCAGCCGTTCCGAGCGCCTTCGTAGCCATTCGACAAAAACCAAGAGGCAAATGGAAACCGATACCAAAAGGGTTGCCACAGCCAGAATGGTTGGTGAAATTTGCTCGCGAATGCCGGAGAACATTTGCCAGGGTATGGTTCTTTGCTCGAAGGAGCCGACAAAGAGCACCACCACAACCTCGTCGAAGGAGGTGACAAAGGCAAAGAGCGCACCGGAGATCACGCCCGGCAGGATCAAGGGCATGATCACCTTGAAAAAGACCCGCTGAGGCGTGGCGCCGCACATGAGGCCGGCCCGTACCAAGGAGTTATCGAAACCAACCAAGGTGGCCGTCACGGTGATGACGACAAAGGGCGTCCCTAGGGCGGTATGGGCCAAGATCACGCCCAGGTGCGTAGAGGCCAAGCCGATCTTTGTATAGAAAAAGTACATGCCCGCCGCGGAGATGATCAGCGGCACCACCATGGGCGATATCAAGAGCGCCATGATGGTGGTCTTATAAGGCATGTCCGGGCGGCTTAAGCCCAAGGCCGCAACGGTGCCAAGAGCGGTCGCGAGAATCGTCGAAAAAAAGGCGATAACAACCGAGTTCTTGACCGCACCCTGCCAGTTCGCATTGCCGAAAAAATCCTCGTACCATCTTAACGAATAGCCCTCGGCACTCAGAGACAGCATCTCGGGCGTGAAGGTGAAAAAGGGCACCGCGTTAAAGGATAAGGGAATAATGATCACAATCGGTGCAATGAGGAAAAAGAAGATAAATCCACAGATCACACGAAAGCTGTAATACCATGTCCGCTCGAGCGGTCCCGCATAAGCCGGTAATGCCATGATCTTCTTCCTAACCGAGCTTCATGTTGTCGATGCCAACGACCTTGTCGTAGATGATGTAGAGAAAGAGGATCAATCCCAACAAAATCACGCCAAGGGCTGCCGCCAGTCCCCAGTTCAATGAGACCGACATGTGATAGGCGATAAAGTTACTGATCAAGGTGCCCTTGGTGCCGCCAACTAGGGCCGGGGTGATGTAATACCCAATGGCGATGATGAAGACCAAGATGCCGCCGGCGCCAATGCCGGGCACGGTCTGGGGCATGTAAACGCGCCAGAATGCCAGAGCCGGGTTCGCTCCCAGCGAGCGGGCGGCGCGCATGAAACTGGGCGGTATCGTTTTCATGACGCTAAAAAGCGGCAAGACCATGAAGGGCAGCAGAACGTGGGTCATCGCAATGATTGTCCCGAGCTGATTGTGGATCATGGCCAGTCGAGCATCGTCTGCGACGATGCCGATTGATACTAGGACATCATTGATCACGCCGTGTTGTTGCAGCAACG
The DNA here is from genome assembly GCA_039028695.1 of Pseudomonadota bacterium. Lineage (GTDB taxonomy): Bacteria > Pseudomonadota > Alphaproteobacteria > Kiloniellales > Kiloniellaceae > JANQKX01. Next base: position 9,332 of record JBCCHN010000125.1, on the reverse strand, counting down.
CGATCCACGCGGAGGTGCGCACCAAAAGGGAGGTCCAGAATGGCAACAGCACAAGAATCAAAAGAAGGTTGCTGGTTTTTGTCGGCAGCGTTGCCAAAAGGTAAGAGATTGGGAAACCGAGCAGGAGGCAAAGAAAGGTAATGAGAGCGCTCATCCAAAGGGTTCGGATGAAGAGTTTAATGTATATTTTGCGCTCGTCTGACTGAGCGACAACATTTCCGGTCTGATCGATTTTCCGGTCAATGGCAGCCAGGAAATACCCAGGCGTATAGTTCCGGCTCTCCCGTTTAATCAACCGCCAGGTGTTCAGATCGCCCCAGCCCTTATGAGCGTTAATGATCTGATCTTTATAAGGACCTTCTTCGATCTTTTTGAACTTCCTGGGCGACGAGCGGAAAATACTCGACATACCCGGTTCTTCGTAATTCAAGCGGGTGCCAACCTTGCCGATCGTTTTGTTTTCAAATCCCTCGCGGACGTCTTCTAATAATGCCGCATAGACTGTTTCATCGGGCAGCACATCGCCGGTCTCATCCCAATCCGCCAACAGCGGGACTGTGCGGTGCAGAACGGTCGACACCAGTGAATTCTCGACCGAGCGGAAAGTCATTTCGCCGATCGGCACCAAAAAAGTGACAAACAAAAAAGCCAAAAGCGGCAGCACAAGCAAAAAGGCTCGAATTTTATTTCGGCGCAACGCCCGTTGCAGACTGACTTTTAGGGGAGTTCCGTCTGCAGTGGTAAGGGGCCCCGTCGAAGGGACATGTTCGCCGGCCGCATCAACACTGGCCATTAGAAAATTCCTTATGGGTTATACCGTGTTGGGTAACCTTCACCACGAAAATCGAGGCATACCAAAAAAGGGTGTGCGGGACCCGAAGGCCCCGCACAACAAAAACAGGTTACTGAGCCAACCAAGCGGCGAAGCGCTCGTCCAACGCAGCCCGGTTATCCGCCCACCATTCGTAGTTAAACAGAAGGGTGTTTTTGGCGTTTTCCGGATCGGTCGGCATGTGCGGCGCCATGTCGATGCCCAGGTCGGCATGCTTGCCAACCAGCGGAGCCGAAGAATGCCGGGTCGGGCCATAGGAGATGTACTTGGCCTGATCGGCAAGGCGCTGGGTGTCCGTCGCCCACTTCACGTAGGTTTTGACTTCCTCGACGTTCTTGCCCTCGGCGGGAATGATCCAACCGTCGATGTCAAAAACCTGCCAGTCCCACATCATGCCAATGGGCTGTTTCTCTTCCTCAATGGCAGAGAACAGACGACCGTTGTATGCAGAGGCCATCACAACTTCACCGTCGGCCAGCAACTGGGTCGGCTGCGAACCCTTGGTCCACCAAACAACGTTGTCCTTGATGGTATCCAACTTGGCAAAAGCCTGATCCACGCCTTCCGGAGTGGAAAGCACGTCATAGACCTGAGCCGGATCCACGCCGTCGGCGATCAAAGCCCATTCCAAGTTGCCGATCGGGCGCTGCTCCAAGCTGCGTTTGCCCGGGAACTTCTCCAGATCGAAAACATCGGCGATGGAAGTCGGGCCGTTTTCCAACATGTCGGTACGATAGCCGAAAGTGGTCGAATAGACGATCTGCGGGATAAAGCAGTTGCTGCCGCCCGGGCTTAGGAAACCTTCAAAGAAGTCGGCGGACGCAGGGGTTCCATCAGGAGCCGCTGCCAAATCTTCGTCCGGATTGATTTCAAGGGCCAGGCCTTCGTCGCAAGCCACGATGGCGTCGGCGGCGACCATGTCAACCAGGTCCCAGGTTGTGTTGCCGGCTTCCTGCATGGCGCGCAGCTTGGAAAGCGCTTCCGAAGCCGAGTCGTCATTGAGGATCTTGATGCCGGGATTTTCCGCCATATAGGGATCATGGTAGGCTTTTTGCTGACTTGCCGAATAGGCGCCGCCCCAAGAGACGACGACCAAATCGGTCTCGGCCTGGGCGCTGGCAGCACCAAAAGCCAAGGCACCGGCAAGGGCAATGGTTGTGGATTTTAAAAGCGATTTCATATTTCTCACTCTCCCGTTGTGGTTCCGGACCTGGTTTTTGTGGCCCGGGTCTTAGTACCTCTCGACGCGCTTTTTATGAGCAGACACCGAGAGAAGGTTAAAGACGCGAGGTAGCGTCCAATTAAGCGTCCAAAGCCCGGCAGTCTTCCGCATGCCATCCGACTTTGACCGACTCCCCCTCATTCAAAACGATATGACCGGCCGCGTTGGGCATCTTCACCACAAAATCATCATGCCCGCAGACGCTGAAGCGGGTGCGCACGTGATCGCCCAAATAAATGATTTCCTCGGTTTTGGCCGTGAAGACATTCGGAAAGGACCCATCTTCCACACCCACTGTGACCCGTTCGGGGCGCAAGGAAAGGGTGGTGCCGTTGCCGACGCCGCCGTGACTGACGGAAAGCGCCTTAATGGGTTGGCCGTCCACATCCACGGTGCACAAGTCGCCGTTGGTCTCGACCACCTTGCCCTTGAGCTTATTGTTTTCCCCAATAAAGGCCGCGACGAAAGCATTCATGGGACGCTCATAGAGGTCGTCTGGGGTCGAGAGTTGCTGGATAATACCGTCATCAAATACCGCAATGCGGTTCGACATGGTCAAAGCTTCTGATTGATCATGCGTCACATAGACCATGCTCACACCCAGGTTTTCGTGGATGTGCTTGATCTCGTATTGCATCTCCTCGCGCAGATTTTTATCGAGGGCGCCCAAAGGCTCGTCCATCAACACCAGGTCCGGCTCAAACACTAAAGACCGGGCCACCGCGACACGTTGTTGCTGGCCGCCGGACAATTGCGCCGGCCGGCGATTGCCGAATTCGGACAGGCGCACCATGTCGAGCGCGCGCTGGACCTTGGCCTCGATATCGGCCTTGCCCATCTTGCGCACTTCTAAGGGGAAGGCCAGGTTCTCGGCGACGGTCATGTGGGGGAAGAGGGCATAGTTCTGAAAGACCATCCCGATGCCCCTTTTGTGCGGGGGCACGTTGTTGATCGGTGTCCCGTCCAGATAGATTTCGCCATGTGTGGCGGTTTCAAATCCGGCCAGCATCATCAAGCAGGTCGTCTTGCCCGAACCCGAGGGGCCAAGCATGGTCAAAAACTCACCGCGATCTACGTCTAAATTTAGATTTTTAACGACGAGCGATTCCCCGTCATAGCTTTTTTGCACTTCCTGGAATCGGACAATAACGTCCGCTTGCTCTGAAGCCATTGAGCTCGTCCCTGCCTTAGTTTGTTTAATCGCGATTATTCCGCGCTTTGTTGGCGCAAGTCTATTTCATATAGAAGGGAAGTTGGAGTCTTTATTTGGCTCTAAATTGTCGCAAATCGGCAATAGACAGCCGCCTAAATGAAAAACCTTCAAAAATTGGCTAAGCCGTTTCACTGAGATTTTGAAGGAAAATGCGGAGCCAAGTCTCTGGATAATATATCTTAAAGTAGTTTTGAACTGTTTCTTACATCATTAAATTATCGCAAGGCCGTGTGACCACAATTTGATGGTACTGACCAAGTCGCATCCTTCGTTCAATTAAAATCTTTAGGAAAATAGCCCTGAATCTTTGGTAGACCGTGGATCAAGTGCGTCTTGCAGGCCATCACCGAGGAAATTGAAGGCAATCACGGTAATGAAAATAAGGGCGCCGGGGTAATAGACCAGGGCGGGAGCATCCCAAATGAGTTCCAGGGCGTTGGTGAGCATGTTGCCCCACGAAGCGGTGGGCGGCTGAATACCCAGGCCAAGGAAGCTAAGTACGGATTCGAGCAGAATGATCGAGCCGATGGATAGGGTGGTGGCCACGATAATGGGGGAGACCACATTGGGTAGGATGTGGATCACCATGATCCTGATGGGGGAGGCACCAAGGGCCTCGGCGGCGCGGACGAATTCCCTCGCTCGCATCGACAAGGTGGCGCCTCGGACCAAGCGCGCAACGGTGGTCCACCCCACAATCGAAATCAAAAAGACGATGCGATAAAGATTGATATCCGGGGAAGAAGTAATCGCGGCCGGTAGACCCAGTTTTTGCAAATCGATAGCGGCGAGGACGATCAGCAAGGGCAGTAGGGGGAGGGCGATGACCCCGTCGGCGAAGCGCATCAAAAGGGCATCGATGCGGCCGCCATAGTACCCGGAGATAAGCCCGATTACCGTGCCGATAGCCGCCGAACAAAGCGCCGCCGCAAGGCCGACCAAAAGAGACACTTGGCCGCCATAGGCCAAGCGGACCAAAAGATCCCGGCCTAGATCGTCGGTGCCCAGGGGATGGGCCTCCGATGGAGGGGCCTTGATGGCGAAGAGGTTAACCTGATCCCCGTCCACGCCCAGGTAGCTTTCGATGAGAGGGGCGGAAAAACTGATCAGGATCAGCATCAAGAGCAGGCCTAGAGAAAAGACAGCCAGTCCATGCTGCAAAAAACGGCGCCAGAGAACGCGGCGAGGGATGGCGAGCGCTCGAGTGGCAGCCGCCGCAAGCTCGCCGGCGGGCGTTTGGGTGCGGCGGGGGGAGGTGCCACCGGCGCTCATGGCGCGCAGCTCCGATATCTTTTGGCAGTTTTCATGACAAAGAAATCCGCGGGTCCAACCATCCGTAGGCCACGTCCGCCACTAGGTTGGCCAAGAGGGTCGTGAGGGTAGCCAGCAACAGGCCAATCAGGGCCAGGTTAAAATCATTGCCTAGAATGGAGTCGTAAATGGTCTTGCCCATGCCCAGATAGCCGAACATGGTTTCTGTAATCAAGGCACCGGAAAAAAGTGCGCCGAAGTTCAAGGCCAAGATTGTGACCACTGGGATCATGGCATTGCGAAGAACGTGACGCCACACCACACCGGTTCGACTGAGACCCTTAGCTCGAGCCGTGCGCACATAGTCTTGGCGCAAAGCTTCCATGGTGGCCGCGCGGGCAAAGCGAATGATGCCGCCCGCCGTCAAGAGGGTGAGCGCCAGGACCGGCAGGACGAGGTGGCGCAGGCTTTCCCAAAAATCGCCCCCCGAGCCCATTCCTCCGGCGGGCAGCCAACCCAGGTTTACGGCAAAAAGCATGATCAAAAGGATCGCCAGCCAGAAGGGCGGAACCGAAATGCCGGCAAAGGCCAACAAGTTGATACCGTGATCCAGGGGCGACCGGGCGTAAAGGCCCGCGATCACGCCGGCGGGTAGCGCGATGATCAGCGCCAGGAAAAAAGAGAGGCCCATTAGCAAAACCGAGTTCCACAAGCGGGGCAGCAGAACCTCCATAACCGGCTGGTTGTGCAAACGGGAATATCCGAAGTCGCCTCCTAATGCCGCGCCGAGCCAGCGCAAATAGCGCTCGAACAAAGGCTGATCCAGGCCATGGAGGGCACGTAGGCGCGCGCCGTCTTCAGGGGTCAGGTTGGGGTCGGCTGAAATCATCAAGTCGATGGGGTCGCCCGGCATCAGGCCGATTAGGCCATAGATGACGAATGACATGATGACCAGCACCAGGAAAGATTCTGCAAAGCGCCTTAGGACGTAGTTCAGCATGGCGCGGGTCGGCGGGAAGATATGTCCGAAAAAAGCGGGAGGGCTTGCGCGGGCCGGCTCACGTCAAGGGTCCTCATGGCCCCATTCTTCGACCCAAAGCGACGTGGGAGCCTGGTGGCCCGTGGGGCGAACCCCGGTCAACCAGTCCGGGCGGATATGACTGTTGGCGCGCCAATAAAGCGGGATGACCGGCAGGTCCTCGGCGTAGATTTCCTGGAGCCGCTGCCAAAGCTCCTTGCGTTTTTCCCGATCCAGCTCCACCTCTATTTCTTCCAATAGTAGGTCCATTTCCGGGTTGTTATAGCCCGTGTAATTCTGTCCCGCCCAATTATTCTCGGCGGTGGGGATGGCATCGCTGTGAAGAACGGTGCGGGGTACGTTTTCCGGCGATGAAATCCACGCGAACATGGCCATAGCGGGAAAATTCCGTTGCGAGACGGTTTGCCCAAAAAAGACCCGGGCCGGTTCGTTGCGCACCCGCACGTCGATACCCAGGTTGCGCCATTGGCTTTGCAGCACCTGTTGCACCAGCTCGCGGGTGCGGTTGCCGGCGGTTGTCATGATCTCGAAGGTGAGGGGCTCGCCGTCGGCGTTGTGGCGTACGCCGTCCCTGATGTCTGTCCAGCCCATCTCGTCGAGCAAGGAGGCCGCCTTTTCCGGATCGAATGGATAGCGGGCCGCCGTTTCGCTGTGCACCCAATCCAAGGGGCTGACCGAGCCATGGGCCACCGGTTGCCGACCCTGGAAAAGCTGCGCGCTGATGGCCTCCCGATCGATGCTTTGGATCAGGGCTTGGCGCATGCGCTTGTCCTGTAAAACAGGGTTATCAAGATTCAAGTCGATATGCTCGTAAATTAGCCCGGATTCATACTCAATGTCGAAACGCTCGCCATGGCGTTTTTCAAATGCCAGGGCCTGGTCGATGTTCAAGCCCAACTCGCCGGCCACCATGTCGATCGCGCCGGAGAGGAGATTAGCCTCCAGGGCCGAGGTATTCTCGATAACCTTGATCGTCACGCGATCGAAGGTGGGCGCCGTACCCCACCAGGTTTCATTTGGGACAAGCGCGATCTCCGAACCGGAGACCACTCGGTCGATGCGATAGGGCCCGAAGGCCAGTCCGGAATTTGTTGGATCACTGTCAAAGGCGGTGCGTTGACGATACTGAGCCGGACCGGCCTCAAAGATCGGCTGTTCGATGTGCGCCGGCAGCAAATTAAAATCGTTTACCAAGCCATAATCGAAACTGATCCGATCCACATGCAGTACAAAGGTTTTGTCGTCGATGACATCCACCGCCAGGATGCGCCGATAGAGTTCGGCATTGCTAACGCCGCTTTCGGGATGGCGCCCGACCTCCCAAGTAAAAACCGCATCGGCGGAGGTCACGGGCGTGCCGTCGCCCCAGGTCGCCTTTGGCTGGATTTTATAGGTCAGTGCCACACCTTCACCCCCGTCAGGCAGGTTCTCCTTCACCGCTAATCCGTTTTCGAAGGTCGGCATTTCCGTGCACAAAAGACAGGTTCCCTCCCAGGATTGGTCATAGGTTGTTAAGGGCCTTTGGGTCATGCCGAGCACATAGGTCTTCGCCATCATGGAATCGATGTTGGGGTGAAAGGTGGAGGGGAATTGGGTGATCCCTATGGCGAGTTCCTTGGCCACCGCGGGAGTGGACAGAGCACCCCCTCCCCAAGCCACCACCAGCAATGCAAAGAGCAATGGTAAAAGGCGGATTGGCGAAAGAGTTCGCAAAGGCAAAAGCATCAAGGCAGGCATTCGGTTTCCCGTCATATTCAGGATGGCTATTCACTATGCCTTTTGCGACAAGGCGGGTCACATGACAAGTCTGTAAACTGTTTTCGGGTTAATGGAAGTTGGAGCGAGTAGTATTTTTTGCTGCTCCAGCGTCACGAAGCTTTGACCGGGTTGTGAACGTAACAAGACCTATATTTTTGAATAGAAGAAAATGAATTTTTTTTGACTATCAAAGAAACAACGAGCCGGATCAATCCAGCCAATAAAATGATCGGGGGAACTGGTATAGCCCATGGAGTCTATGTCATGTCCGTTGCCCGGAAAGTCTTCCTAGAGATCCTGAGGGCCGCCACAGCGGGGCTAGGCATTGCCGCCTTTGCAGCGCTGGTGTCGCCCCTTTATGGCCAAGCCGATGAAGTTATCTATTCGACGATCAGTGGCGATCCTGAGGCGCCGCGCCGCCACTTCAGGGTCAAAAACCCCGCCAAGCTGACGATGGAAGAAGCAGGTGAAATTTACCGCAATCTCGCGGGCGACATGGCTTTGGGCTTTGCCGCCTCGGGATATGAAACGGCCCAGGGTTATCAGGGGTGGCTTCCCGCCAGCCTGGCACCCTATCGCTCGGCCACCCATGGACAGCGCTACGCCAACAACTATGTAAATTCTGTCGCCCAAGCTTATTTGCAGTACGAACAGGCGGGCCGATTGCCGGTGGGATCTTTGCTGGCCAAAGACAGCTTTACCGTCACTGCAGATGGAAAGGTCGAGCCCGGCCCTCTCTTTACCATGGAAAAGATGCCGCCGGGTTTTAGCTATGTCTCCGGGGATTGGCGTTACGCCATGGTCATGCCTGACGGCACCCTCTTTGGGGAAACCAGGGGGCAGGGAGCGGAACGGGTTAAATACTGTATCGATTGTCATCTGGCCCAAGAAGATCAGGACCATTTATTTTTTGTGCCCGAGCCCTACCGGATCACCTTGGACCAGTGATGATAGTATCGTTGGAGAGGCGGGGAAGCTGGCTCGCTCTGGAACCTATTGGATACAGTCTCCAATAGAGCCCTCTTGGCAAACCGTTTCGCCATCTGTCCAGGTCGCACCGGAAAAGTCCGCATCTGCCGGTAAGGTCATGCCTTTCCAGTTGACACCCGTAAAATTGGCACCCGTTAAATCGGCATTCTCCAGCCAGGTAGCGCGGACCGTGGCACCGCTCAGGTCGGCACCGCTCAGATTGGCGCCGCGGGCATAAGCGCAGCCCAAATCGGCACCGGATAGGTCGGCACCACTCAGGTCGGCGCCGCCCAAATCAGCGCAGCTAAGATTAGCGCCTGCCAACTCGGCCCCAGTTTTGCTACAGTTTTCCCAATTGACCCGATCGCCGGTCAGCCCCTTGAACCAGTAGTCAAAGCCCCGTTCGGCGCCGGCCGTTTGCTCGCAATTCACCGCCTGATCAATATTCAAGGGGCGATAGTCATAGGACTGGCACGCGGCCAAGACTGAGAGCGTCGATACGGCAAAGGCCAATCGAGCGAGGCGTGAGCACTGCATGGGTCCACCCTTTCCAAAGCGCAGGTCGGCTATTTGGCCGACTCCCTACCGAGTGACCTACTTTAACAGGGCGGGCGCCCAGGTACAGTCCTGATTGCTGCAAGCGGTATGCTTCTGACACTCGTTCGACTTCGGCGAATGAATTCAGCAAAAAAGTTAGGCGCCGCTTAGCCGCAAACGCCCATTAATGACTACGCTCGCGTAATTTAATGGCCCATCATCCCGCTTATTCGCAGGCGTCGGTGGTCATTTCCTCCGCACAATCGGACAGGCTCCAGAAATGCGTCTCCAAGGTGGCGCCGAGTGTGGCACCCGTTGTGGCTAAAATGAGCGCGGCCACGGAAAGCAAAACAGCATATTCGATATTCATGACGCCATCCTGGCGCTTCAAAAATCGAAAGATCGACAATCGGAGTTTTGACATACCTGTACTCCCTTTAATAATAACGTGCCTGAAAATTTAATACCAGAGAATAGAGCATATTTTCAAATAAAAATCAACAAAAATTTT
>JBCCHN010000124.1:0-15541 GCA_039028695.1 Pseudomonadota bacterium | reverse complement strand
GCGATTCGTTGCGCGAATTGGCGAAGATCGGGCCGACTGAGGGTGTCCACCAGCTCGGGCTGGCCCACCAGGATGATCTGCAAAACCAAGTCTTTACTGGCGTTGACGTTGGAGAGCATGCGCAATTCCTCGAGCGTGTCCGCATCCAGGTTTTGCGCTTCGTCAATGATCAGAACGGACCGGCGGCCCAAGGCATATTGTTCGATGAGAAAATCAGTAAATATTTGATAAAGTTGAACTTTTTCCTTGCCACGATAATCCAGGTCAAAGGCCAGCAAAATCCATTGCAAGATATCGCCCAACTTACGATGGGTATTGTGGATCATGCCGATGGTCGTGTCGGAATCCACTTCTCGCAGAAAACGGCGGACCAGGGTGGTCTTACCCGAGCCCACCTCGCCACTGACAACGGTAAAGCCCGCTTGCCCGGTCAACCCGTATTGCAACACGTTTAAGGCCGAGCGATGCTTTTCGCTCAGGTATAAAAATTCCGGATCAGGCAATAGGGAAAATGGCTTTTCCCTCAATCCGTAAAAACTTTCATACATCGAGCATTGCCTCAAAATTGGAGCCCTCGATGGCTCCCATCACTAAAATATCACTCACCCAATTAATAATAAGGGTGATATTTTTCCTCAGAAGACTGATTAAGGACAGTTCCTAAAATATTATAACCACTTAATGATTTTAAGGTTCTGCGGACATCATCCGCGCTGCTTCTGCCCTCCTGAACCACTAAAAGGACGGATTCAATGTGGGGCATGACCACCATTGTATCATCACTGGACAGCATGGGAGGTAAATCAAATAGCACCAAGCGGTCCGGATATCGCGCCTTAAGCTCGTTGATCAAGGCGATCATATCGGGTGAGGATAAAATTTCCGAGGAGTTGTGCAGGGCCCGTCCGGCGGGGAGCACGACCAAACGCTCGACACCCGGATTTACCAAACAATCTGAGAGTGTGGCCTTTCCAAACAGATAATCACTCAGGCCCAGATTCTTCTGGAGATCGAAATATTTGGCTATGCCCGGGTGGCGCAGATCCAGATCCACCAACAAAACCGTGTGGTTTACGTCCATCGCCAAGCTTACCGCCAAATTTGCGGCGGTCAGGGACTTGCCCTCCTGAGGGCTGGCGCTGGTGACCCCGAGCGTCCTTCCGCCGACGGCCGTCAACCTCTTCAAAACCTGGGCACGAAGCATGCGGAAAATGTCGGCTTCCGCATCACGGGCAAGGCCGGCCACCACCCTATTTTCCCGCAGTCGCTCGGGCGAAACCGCCTGAATCTTGGTCTTTTCATTTCCGCCCTGAGTGTCAGGGACCGATGCCGCCAGCGGCGACGGTGGCTGAGTGGATCCAGCTCCCGTCGCTCCGCCTTCGATTTGCGCCCCCGCCCCGGCCGAGCTTTCCGCCGCGGAACCAGAAGCTACTTCTGAGGCATATTCGACCGGCGACCTTAAGGCGCCGTTCGACCCATTGGCAACAGCCTCACGGGCTTTGTCGAAACCCTGCTCAGAGACACCTTCGGAATAGTTTTCCGGGGGGCGTTCTTTGCGATGTTCGGACAGCTGTTCGGGGCCACGTCCGTGACCCTCCTGCCCAACCAGGTCGCCTGTGGTACCGGCTTGCCGAGCAAGTCGTTGCTCACGGGCCCGGTCCAGTGCTTTGCCTATTCTATCCATACCCGCTGCCCTTGCCTTAACCCTCGACGAACTTGTCGAGATAGGCGTCAAATCGTTGCTCAGCAACGGCCAAGATCACATCCAACGGCATGTAAAAGCGATCGATCATGAAAACACCGCCGACAGCCAAGGCCAGCAAGACCACGGCTGCCGTCCCGGCATAACGCCAACTGCGCCGCCGATCCGCGCGGGTTTTGATATAGGGCAGAACCACCAACGGCGCGGCGCCTGCTACTGCCTCAAGGTGCCGAGAGCCATAGACTGCTTGATCGAGAAACTCTCGGATCGAAACCGTGCCGCAACCAATACCAAAGGCGAAGACGAAGCCGACGAACAAGATGAGCTTGCGGTTCGGTCGCACCGGCTCCAATGGAAGCTCGGGCGGTTCAATCAAGGAGAACTGTTCCGCTTTTTGATCGGTTTCAAGGGCTTGCCCCAACTCGGCGGCGGTTTGTTTGGCCTTGATTTCCCGATAGCTCAATAAAGCACTTTCGTGATCGCGCATCAGCGCTGTGTATTCCCGTTCGACTTGGGGCGTCATGTACAAACGCGTCTGCAGATCCTCGAGCTTTTCGGTTAGGTCATTCCTTTGCCCACCCAGGGCTCGCCGCTCCGACCGAACGGCATCCAATTGAGCCTTGATCTGAATATAAGCAGGGTTGTTCGGCTCACGCTCCTGGACCTTGACGGGTCCTTGTGCACGTGCCTCCGCAATCGCATCGACCAATCCGTCGCGCTGTCGCAGCAGGCGAACAATGTCGGGATGGCTATCAGCATATTTTTGTCGGGCAACCGATAGTTGGGAATCAATCTCGTCCAGCTGTTTTTCCAGTTCCGCGGGGTCCGCGGCAACACCTGTTTCCGCCTTCAAGGCTTCGATTTCTCGGCCCAATTTCAAAACGTCCGGGTGCCGCTTTCCATAAACCCCTTGCAAGCTCACGTACCGCACCTGCAACGCGTTGAGGCGTTCGACAGGCGACAAAATTCGTTCCCCATTAACCGTCAGGGCCTCGTATGGATCCAGCTGTGCTAGCTCCGCTTGTAGGTAAATTTCCCGTTCTTCCAAGGCGCGCTCACGTTGGCGCAACTCCAGCATGGCCCGCTCGGTGCCGTCGAAAAGCTGTAGGTTAAGGGCATGCTGCTCCGGCAGGGCGCCGGCATATTTTTCCTTAAACGTCGCCAGATCAGATTCGAGCGTCACCACCGTGTCATAAAGCTTTTGAGATTCTTTAGCCAAGAACTCCGTGGTCTCCGAGGCCTTTTTCCGTCGGGTTTTCAAGTTTTCACTCAAATAGAGGGAAACCAGCCGGTTCAATGTTTGCTGAGCCTTTTCGGCCTGCGGATAATCGAAGGTTAGGGTAAAGGCAATCGTGGCCACGGTCGTTTGCCCGCTGCGCGGATCCACCACCTCGGCACTGATGATCTCCAAATCAATTCGCTCACGCATACGCTCGACCAAAACCTGGATGGGTGTTTTGGCCCGCGCGTCGGGGAACAGCTGTCCCTCGTCGATGACCTCGATCAAGTTTTGAGTCGACATAACCCGTTGGGTGATGACCTGCAAACGTTGGTCGGCATAGCTGGTAATGGTCGAGCTCACCAGATCCCGGGGGACGTCTGGCTCCTCAACCAAAATCGTGGCACTGGATCGGTAGGTCGGCGGCAAAAGTAAAGCAGCGGCCACTGCCAAGGAAAACAACATCACGGCAGGAATAAAAAGCCACCACTTACGGCGCTTAAGAATGTGATAATAATCTTGAGGCTGTCGATGAAAGGAATCCATTTAACTTTCCAAACTCAGTCATCCGGCAATAGGTCCATAAAAAATAAATTTAGTGACCAAAGGTCCATTTAGGTAATCGATAGATCAAAGATACAAAAACAGCGTTCGAATAAGCCCTGTCCTCGCTGTCTTCCTTTTGGGTCCGAAAACGGTAGCTGGCCTGCAGATCCAATTCTTGCAAAACCTGATAGGTAATTTGCGGTTCTACGCTCAAAAAATTTCGATCCTGATTGCTGTCGGATCCCCCGTTGGGGTCATCGTCGACCTGGAAATAGAGGTTCAAACCACCGAACCAACGAGGTAAAAACTGATGGCTGGCGTCAAATTCCACGGCGTTGCGCTGGACAGGGGTGCCGCCTGACGTTGGATCGACATCGTGGCGCGCCAAGAGGGACATGGTCGTGCGCTCATCCAAATCGTATTCAACTTCCGCCTCAAATATGAAACCGAAGGAATCGTCATCCACGATGGGATTGCCGGGGCCGGGCCCCACCTGTTCGGTGGTGTAATATCTGGGACCCACGACCAGGTTTGTACGCAGGCGCTCGGAAAAATCCCGCTCCCAACCGACAGTCACGGAATAGAGTTGACTATCCAGATCCACATTGACCGGGTCTTCTTGTTTGGAAATAAAACCGACTGCTGACAGGTTCAAACTCACTAGATCGGCCTGGGTCACCTTGCGAGCATAACCGGCCGTCCCGTAAAACTGTTCAAAGTCCTCAAGTTCGTCTGTATCGAAATTCGCGATGGTGTAGCCGCCGCCAAAATTCAGGAAATCCCTTTCCGACAATTGGTGGGACCAATAAGGCTCAAACGAAAACAAATCCCGATCGGCATTGGCGTCAAAATCGCCGGAATCGGTGCTCTCCGTATAAAGCGTCGATACCCGGCTGGCTTCGGCGTTCAAGCCGAACTCATTTCGTTGGGTCCGATAGGAAGTATCGAGCAGGAATCGAACATCTTCTGAATCCAACGAGGAATCTTCCGTATAGCGACCCAGAGCCAAATCGGTGGTGAAGATGACATCCCAGTTTTGACCGCGACCGTGCAGATCCAGAACGGGAGCCACAATCACACCAAAAACATCCTCGTTGTTGTCTGGATCCAGCCGGATGTTATCGTCGTAGGTACCGGTTACATCAGCTGTGGTTTCCAAAAACCATTCAGCGGCAATCGCCGGGGACACAGCGCCAAGCGCGATAGTCAGGCTCATGAAGGCGCCTGCGGTGGCGGCCCGCGCGCCGTGAGGGGCTCTGTTATTCAATTTCCGTCCCTCATGTGTCCGCTCTCCGGAGCAATACCGGAGGTAAAAGGGCCTAATCCGCCCCAAGTCGCCAAGGTAAGTGCCAAATTGAGTCCCGAATTGAGCACCAGCCCGAAAAAACAGATCTTGCCTCATTGACACCGCCTTATCTCCAACTGGCTTCTCAAAGCTCGCTCCCCAAGGTCCCAAATCGATTTTGCCTCCTGGCGTTTAATCGGGCACGACGACAATGTCACCGCTTTTCAACACGATGTTTGACGACAACTCTTGACCCTTTTTGACCGCCGAATAATCAAAGGGAATTGAGTCTTGCTCACTTCCCTGGCGCCGCAAGATACGGATATCGTCTTCGTCGCCAAAGGCTGTCAGCCCGCCCGCCAGGGTTAGGGCCTGCATCACATCAATACGATGACCGATGGGAAATTCGCCCGGATTGTTAACCTGCCCGACCACGTAGATTTTGTTGCCCGCCGTGCTTTGCACGGTCACCGTGATCGGAGGATCGGGAATAAACTCGCTGATCTTGTTGGCTAGGGCCTGCTGCACCTGGAGGGGGGTTTGGCCCGCAGCCTTGATATGCCCAGCAAGAGGAAAAGAGATTGTGCCATCCGGCAGGACCAAAACATCCCGCTCCATCCCTTCTTCCTTCCACACGGAAATTTGCAGCAAATCTCCGGGGTTCAGCAAATAAGGCGCATCTTGTGCGGCCGCGGGAAAGACCCAAAATAGGCTCAACAATAGGCTCAGGGGAACAGCCACGGGAACGGGCAAAATGCCGAGCAACGATTTAATCGATATCCGATACATTTTTTGTCTCTATTTGTTCCCGTATTTCGTTGGCTCAATATTACAATTATAGATTTATTAATTTAGCCAACACCTCTCATTTCAAGACGCACGAATTTATCACCAAATCAGTGTTCTTGTATATAGCATGGCGTTTTTTATTATCCTAAAATTTGACTAAAATAAGATAAACCCTAGAAAAACGTTCCAAATTTAAATTTCGGCCCTCGAGCAACTCAAGCGCCATCATCAGTTTTACTCATCTGATTTTGAGGAAACCCAACAAGCATTTAACGCCCTTAAAGATCACCCGGTCAAAAACGATTATAGACCGAAATACTGCGTCTCTCTCACTACAAAATCTTCCAAAATTTAACGAGCGATCATCTCGCTTAAAAATGATTTCACATCACATTTGTGTTTTTGCTTATGAGCCAGAGCCAATAGGCACACACCCAAAGCTAAAAGACAGCCCTGCCCCGTACCCAGAGCCATGACCGTACTGTTCACCAAACCAACGGGCCGACGAAACGACTGAACCGAGCTGAACACCTGAACAGAGCTTACTCCAAAAGAAAGGGGAGCCCATTCGGAGCTCCCCAAAACCTCACATAGACGCAACCACTTAAGTCCCCCAGACGGAATGCACCTTTCAGGCAACAGTCCTCATGCAGGCGCACCCAGCGGCTCGGCCTTCGCGTTTCTCTTGCGTTTCTGGCGCACCACGCCAACCAAGCCCACCACAGCGGTCAAGAACAACCAGATCGCCGGCGGCAAGGGAACGGCGGATGTTTGATACTCAATCTTATACTTGCCACCATGCTTGCCCTTGGCATCGCCGGTCACATAGAAGAAGTATCGCTTGTTCACATCCAAACCGGAAACGTTCAAGCTCACATACTTTCCGGAATCCGAAGCTAACTTGCGGACTTGCTTGTACTTGGTTGCATGTCGCTCATACAAGCTCACTCTAAAGTTTTTGATATTGTAGCCCGACTTAAAAATCACATTCCCTTTCGCGCCGATATTCAGCACTTTGGCAACCCGAAACTTATAGTCATTTTTAAAACTACCGTAGGCCTTGGCATATAGCGTTTTGTGCACGCCGACACCTTGCGTTCCAAGGTGTGTCGTCGCGGCCCAGCCTGGCGTTGAATGGGCCAACACAATCGCACCAAACGCAACTAAACAAGCAGCTAACCGTCTCATCCTGATTTACCCCTTCCAAATCAGGGCATTTGCCCGAGCTATCCCAAAAAATCCAAACTCAGTGCAGATCAGCTCATGGTTCGCCATCAGTACCTCTGAACCACCGAACATCTCCACACCACAGGTCCAATTCCGGCTCTTCATGACCTTTCGGAAAGGCACCCAACTTGCACCAACTTTCAACCTACGCAACCACTAACCAGGTTTATTTCTCACAACTCAAATAATGCGACGCCAATAAACGACGTCCAAAGTAAAAAGGGCTTATTTTCACGGGATTTTGGTTGATTCAAATATACCTAGGCCGCAATCCCGTGTTGTCTTTTTATCTTGCGCCATGTTACCGCCGGTAAATTAATGATGTCAAGCATTCTTGCCAGATAATGACCTGTTATCCACAGTAAAATATTCCAAAACTTCAAATAATATTTGTAGTTACGATCAAATATAAAGTAATAAAAGCAAAGGCAATCATTTTAAAATTTATTAACAAGAGTTAACGATTGTTAATATAGAAGCTTATCATCGACGCCTGTACACCCTATTATTGTTATTATCCTTGAATATAGATGCCATATTTTCGTCAAATTTTTTTAAAATTTGAATATTTACTAAATTAGTGTTCGTTCAAACACCATTTTATCTTTTAAATGAGACTTACAACCTTTAGGACAATGTTTTCGCCTCCGGCCGTGCGCACTCGATTTCCCGTCAAAAATCGCCAACCCGCCGCAGAATTGACCCGATTCGGGTCACTGATCTGGCCTTAACCTGCTCTTTCGGATGGTCCAGCGAATCGCCACCTTGCTCAGGCGGCTGGATCCAAAATCGTCCAATGCCCGACTGGGGGCCATGAAGTTCTGATTGGTATTATCTAAGCTGGCGTTCTTTTGTTTATTCACTAGTATTTATTAGTAGGCCATGGCGATGAAGGGGCCTTTGTCCTTTCACACGGTAAAATTAAATTTAACGTCAATCCACTAGACTTGGATTGACCAGACCAAACTTCCGAGCTTGGATTACGGGCCTTGGATGAGGAGCCTTGGATTAACCAATTTGGATCGATAGGCTTACCCCTGAGGGAGAGCGATTGATGGTTATAAGCGCTGGCTTGGCCGTTCAAAGGCGTCCATCACCAGGCCAACTCCGTGTTGGCGCGCCGGCACGACCCGTAACTGTTTGCGAATGAGCCAAAATTATATGACGGATATCGGCATAAGGCGGCCCATCGAAAGCCCCGGCACCGCCGCCCCATCGCAGGGTCTCGATCGCATGGGTGCAGGTACAATGGATCCTGGCGCTGCGGGTCCGGCTCGGGTGGATCAAGGAGATGGCCTAAACCCTATCCCCCGTCCCGCTGCGAGCTCTAAGGCACAAAGTGGGATCTTGCGGCTAATCGTCTTTATCGCACCGGCAATGGTCTTGATCACCTTCGACTGGGGCATTCCCTACGCCTATTATACATCGCGATTATTTGCAATTATTTGTGGAATCTGCGGGATTTTTTATTTTAGAGAATGCGTGAACTTTGTTTTTCGAAGTTCATTCTTCATGTTTTTCCTTTGGATCGGCCTGGCCGCCCTTTCAATATTGTATTCTCTTGCTCCCGATATTTCCTGGGATCGCCTGCAATCCATATTTTTATCCCTGATTCCTCTGATCATCATCCATGTGATGGCTAAGGAAAAAAATGATCAGACCCTGCTGCTGGCGGGATACGTAGCCGCCGGATCTCTCTTGGCGGTTTTAACCTTCGTCTTTTACGATGATTTCCTGCAGAAAACCGGCAATGTCCTGCGCCCTACGACAACCCGAATAGCCGGCCCCTTGCTCAACGCCAATGAATATGGTTTTGCCATGGCGCTGACCTTCGTGTGCACACTTTTTTACATCCTCTGCGCCCGAACCAAGGCGGGGAGTTTTTTGGCGATCGCCTTTCTTTTCCCCCAGCTCATTTGCGTGTCCTTTTCCGGCTCCCGTGGGGCCGTGGTCGTGGTTCTGATCGGCGTGTGTATGTTTTTTCTAACCCTGGTACTCAGGTATAAGATAAGAGGTCTGATCTGGGCATCGATTTTTTGCGTTTTGGGCGCCATGGGGACAGTAGTGGCGGTAGCGGAGTTCGGCGATCAAAAAAGCTTTGCCGCAACGTTGGAAAAAAACCCCACCACGAACCGACTTCTCTATCTCCTCTATAAGATCACCGGCGATCAGGCTTTTAAGCCGTCCGATTACAGGGAGTCCAGTTTCTCGCATCGCGCAGAGCTGATCGCTGATAGCGCGGAGATTTTTGCGCGTAACCCGATTTTCGGCACCGGCCTGGATACGGTCCAGGTCCAAAAATCCTCGAGAGGGGGCGTCTTTTCTCAAAAAATCGGCACCTACGCCCATTCTGCCTATTTCGAAATCCTGACCGCCACCGGCGCCGTCGGCATGTTGGTAATTGTCATGGGCATTGGGGTCCTGCTCTTTGGCTTTGTCCCAAAAAGAACTTTCGGCGCCCCTCCCAAACCAACCGAGGATATTGCCGCGCGCAACCGCAAGGCCTCCCTGTGCGCCCTCGGCTTGACCCTGGCGTTAATATTCGCGATCCGCAGCATCTTTTCGGTGACGATTTATTCCAACCTGGGCTGGATGTGCCTCCTCATGAGCATCATCCTGCTGCCAAAATATGTCCTGCGGAACTCGCGCGACGCCAGACAGGCTGGCGCTTCCGAGCCCGACCAGTCCATACCAGGCATCCAGAGATAGACCCAAGGCCCTTCTCAAAAAAACCCGGGCAAATTCAGCTTGGCCAACCCTACTCTGCCGCGACCTGCTTCAAGGGCTCGATCTTGGCCGCGCAGAATTTGAATTCCGGGATCTTGCCGAAGGGATCGAGCTGAGGGTTGGTTAGCATATTCGCGGCGGCCTCCGCAAAGCAGAAGGGGATGAAGAGCATGCCCTCGGGCATTTCCCGATCAGCGCGGGTTTTTAGCTCAATGGCGCCGCGCCGCGTCGCCACGCGAACCCAATCCCCGGCCCCCAGGCCCATACGCTTCAGATCCGCCCGGTTGAGAGACACGATGGCCTCGGGCTCCAAGGCATCCAAATTGGACGCTCGGCGGGTCATGGCGCCGGTGTGCCAATGCTCCAGCAGGCGCCCGGTGGTCAGCACCATGGGATAGTCCTTGTCCGGCAACTCATCGGGCGGCACCAAACTGGCGGGCACGATCTTGCCCCGACCGCTGGCCGTGGGGAAGCCTTCCGTAAATATGATCTCGTTGCCGGGCTGACCGGGATCGTCGCAAGGGTAGGTGACCGCATCCTCGGCCTCCAGGCGCTCCCAGGTGATGTTGTTGAGCGACGGCATGACCTGGGCCATCTCCGCAAAGATATCCTTGGGATGGCTATAGGTCCAGTTTAGACCCATCCGATTGGCGATCTCCTGGATCAGATCCCAATCATCTCTGGCTTCGCCGGGTGGCGGCACGGCCGCGCGGGCCAACTGGACCTGACGGTTTGTATTGGTAAAGGTGCCGTCCTTTTCCGCATGAGCACCGGCCGGAAGGATCACATCCGCATACCATGCCGTTTCCGTCATGAAGATGTCTTGTACGACCAGATGGTCTAGCTTCGCCAACGCCTGGCGCGCATGAGCTTGATCCGGATCGGACATGGCCGGATTTTCACCTTGGATGTACATCGCCCTGATCTGGTCGTCTAAGATCGCGTTGATGATCTCCACTACTGTCAGGCCCCGTTTGGGATCCAGCTCCATGCCCCAAAAGTCCTCCATGGACTGGCGGATCTCCTCGGCCTCCACCGAGCGGTAATCGGGATAGACCATGGGGATGAGACCGGCGTCGGAGGCGCCCTGCACGTTGTTCTGGCCGCGCAAGGGATGCAGGCCGGTGCCGGGGCGGCCTACCTGCCCGGTGATCAGGGCAAGGGTGATCAGGCAACGGGCGTTATCGGTGCCGTGCACGTGCTGGGACACGCCCATGCCCCAAAAGATGATTGAGGTTTCGGAAGTGGCATAGCAACGGGCTACATCCCGGATGGTCTTTGCATCGATACCGCAAACCTCCTCCATGGCCTCAGGCGAGAAGGCATTGATCGTTTCGCACAAGTCCTCGAATCCGTCCGTATTGGCCTGAACGTACTGCTCGTCGTAAAGCTTTTCCTCCACGATGGTATGGATCATGGCATTCAACAGCGCCACGTCCCGGCCAGGCGTAAACCGGAGCGACCAGTGGGCGTACCGGCTCAACGCTTGCCCGCGAGGGTCCATGATAATCAGCTTGGCGCCCCTTTTGGCCGCCTGTTTCAAGTAAGTAGCCGCGACTGGGTGGTTTTGCGCCGGGCGGGCGCCGATCACGATTATACACTCCGCATCATCTGCCGCGGTAAAGGGGGCCGAGACGGCGCCCGAGCCCACCGTTTCCATCAGGGCGGCCACCGAGGAAGCGTGGCATAAGCGGGTACAGTGGTCCACATTGTTGGTGCGAAAACCGGTGCGCACCAGCTTCTGGAAGAGATAAGCTTCCTCGTTCGAGCCCTTTGCAGAGCCGAAGCCCGCCAGACCTTGCGGCCCTATCTCCCGCAAGGTTTTATTCAAGCCCTCGGCGGCCTTGTCCAAAGCCTCCTCCCAGGTCGCTTCCCGGAAGATCTTTCCTTCGTCGCCGTCGCGCATCTCCACATCCCACGCCTTGGGCGCGTCGTCCCGGCGAATCAGGGGCTTGGTCAGGCGATGGGGATGGTGAATATAGTCGAAGCCGAAACGGCCCTTGACGCAGAGGCGCTGCTCGTTCGCCGGTCCGTCACGACCGTCGACGGCAACGATCTTGTCATCCTTGACATGCACCGTGGTTTGGCAGCCGACCCCACAGAATGGGCACAGGCTGTCCACCGTACGATCGGAAAAGACCGTGCGAGTCCCGGCCTCGTCCAACAAGTTGGCTTCCATGAGCGCGCCGGTGGGACATGCCTGAACACATTCGCCGCAGGCCACACAGGTGCTGTCGCCCATGCCCGTATCAAAATCGAAGACAATCTTGGCACTGCCGCCCCGATAGGCCAAACCGATCACGTCGTTGACCTGAACCTCGCGACAGGCCCGCACACAGAGGTTACATTGAATACAGGCATCCAGGTTGACCGCGATGGAGGGATGGGTGGAATCCGCCTCGACATGGGCGCGGGCGGGAAAACGGCTTTCGGTCACCCCAAGGTCGCTCGCCCAATTCCAGAATCTGGACTCCGGATCGTGGGCGGTTTCCTGCTTTGGCTGATCGGCTACCAAAAGCTCAAAGACCATCTCGCGCGCTTTTTTGGCCCGCTCGGTCGCCGTATTGACCACCATGCCCTCGGCAGGTTGGCGCACGCACGACGCCGCCAGAACCCGCTCGCCCTCGATTTCCACCATGCAAGCCCGGCAATTGCCATCGGAGCGATAACCCGGCTCGGGCGAATAGCACAGATGGGGGATCTCCACCCCATCCCGCTGAGCCACCTGCCAGATGGTTTCACCGGCAAAGGCCTTGGCTTCTTTGCCGTTCAGAGTAAAGGTGATGGACTTGGCTTGGGAACCGTCGGGCATCTTACAGATCCTCCGGGAAATGCTTAATGGCACTGAGCAAGGGATTAGGAGCGGCCTGGCCCAGGCCGCAAATGGAGGCATCCATCATCACGGTCGACAGCTCCTTTAAGAGCGGGATGTTCCACTTGGCCCCGCACATCATATTGACCGCCTTTTCCGTGCCGTTTCGGCAGGGCGTACACTGCCCGCAACTCTCATCCTCGAAAAACCGCATAAGATTTAGCGCAACATCCTTAATGTTGTCATGATGCGAAAGGACGACAACGGCCGCGGAGCCGATAAAACAGCCATGGGGCTGCAAAGTATCGAAATCCAGGGGAATATCGTCCTTGGAAGCGGGCAGGATACCGCCGGAGGCCCCGCCGGGTAGGTAGCCCTTAAAGCTGTGCCCGTCGGCCATTCCGCCGCAATATTCCTCGATCAATTCCCTGATCGTGATCCCGGCCGGCGCCAGCTTTACACCCGGCTCCTTCACCCGGCCCGAGACGGAAAAGGACCGCAGGCCCTTGCGATCGTGACGGCCGTGGCTGGTAAACCATTCGGGCCCTTTTTCGACGATCTCACGGACCCAATAGACCGTTTCCACATTATGGATCAGACTGGGTTTGCCGAAGATCCCCACCTGGGTGGGATAAGGCGGCTTGTGCCTGGGTAGGCCTCGCTTGCCTTCGATGGATTCCAGCATGGCCGATTCTTCGCCACAGATATAAGCGCCGGCTCCCCGCCGCAGCTCGATAACCCGGCCGTCGGCCAGGCCCTCGGCCTCGACCCGGGCAATCTCCTTAGCCAGGATCTTTAGAACCGCCGGGTATTCGTCACGCATATAGATATAGACGGCGTCCACTTCACCGACCCAGGCGGCCACTAGCATGCCCTCCAAAAAGCGGTGCGGATCCCGCTCCAGGTAGTAGCGGTCCTTAAAGGTGCCCGGCTCGCCTTCGTCTCCGTTGATCGCCATCAGGCGCGGCTTGGCCTCCTGTCGCACGAACTTCCACTTCAAGCCGGTCGGAAAACCGGCGCCGCCCAGACCTCTCAAGCCCGATCCCTGCATCAGCTGAACCAGATCGTCGGGCTGGTGCTTGCCGGCATAACAGTCTTTCAAAAGCTGGTATCCGCCGTCGGCCACGTAGTCTTCGAAACTCTTGTAATCGGGGATCTCGGGATGGGTTTTGCCCGCCTTGGCCGTCTCCGTCAGGCTCTGAGTCGTGGCATGATCCACGTGGTTGTGACCCACCTCGGCCACCGGCGCCGTATCGCAGCGGCCCATGCAGGGCGCCCGCACCACCCGGACGTCTTGGCCCAACTCGTGGGGTAGCTCGGCCAGAAGCTTTTGCGCCCCCATCATCTCGCAGGTCAGCGAATCGCAGACCCGGATGGTCAAGGGCGCGGGCTTGGCCTCGCCGTCTAATATAATGTCGAAGTGGGCATAAAAGCTCGCGACCTCGTAAACTTCGGCCATGGGCAGCTGCAAATCGTCCGACAGAGCCTGCAGGTGGCCCGCCGAGAGGCAACCGAATTTGTCCTGGATCAGATGCAAATATTCGATGAGGTGATCCCTGCGGCGCGGGCGATCTCCCAAAAGAGCGGTGATGTCGGCGAGATCAACCGGATCAACCTGGCGGCCCTTATTGAAGATCGGAGCCTTCCGCCGGCCCGATCCCGGATGGTTTCTCTGATTCCCTATGGCACTTTCAGGCATCTTGACTGCTTTCCTCGTTTACCCTGACCGGTTTTACCCCTCACCGGGTCTACTTGAGCCCGTTCAAACCCAGGGGCGACCGATTATTTTTATGACCCACATCCGCAACGAAACCGTGCGATCCGCCCGCCGGTCCTTTGCTTAGTCCATCTTTTCCGCCGAAACCACCTGAAGATCAACCTTGTCGGCGTGAATTAACAGTTTTCCCGCATGCTCAAAATTAACCGTGACGCGCTGCTCGATCACAGACTGGACCTGACCCAAGCCCCATTCTGGCTTACCTGGATGAAGGACCAAGCTCCCCGGCACGATGTCCACCTCAAACAACCTCTTTCTCCTTTGATCGCCGAGTCGCGCCGGTATGCCAGGCGCAAAATCCTTTTACCCAAGACCTCAAACCCCGTTCTGCGGCGACAAGAGCGTGGAGCCTCGCGTTTAAGATATTGTTATTATTTATTATTTCAAGCCGCAGTTCGCTCCGCTTCGGTGCGGTGGTGATCTTTTGTTCGCAAAATCACCATCAATCTATAAGAAGGGGGTAGACACACAAATACTCAATACGACATGGAGCGGGGGCGATGCGACATGGTACCGAAGATCACGGGGAATTTACGTCTCGGCATTGTCCTTTGTTTCCAGTGTTTTGGATAGGACAGCCTAGGCCAGGGCGACCGGGAATTGATTTGCCGGAGACCTGGGTTGAAAGAGCGATTGTTGCAAGTTAAGCGGGGAAAAATGGAATTTCAGATCGATATGCGGGTATTAGAGCTGGTGGCATCGCGCTTGTGTCACGACGTAGTGGGCCCGGTGGGCGCCGTCAACAACGGCATGGAAATGCTGGAAGACGAAGATTTTGACATGGCAGACGAGGCCCTGGGCCTGGTCGCCGATAGCGCCCGGCAGGCCGCTCGCTCCCTACAGTTCTACCGCATGGCCTATGGCATGGCCGGATCCCGGGGGGGCCTGGGCATTTCCGAAATCCGCGAGTTGGCCGACGGCCTTTTGGCCAACACCAAGGCCAAGATGGACTGGGATCCGAACCTGACCCTGGAAGGGGCACCCGATGGTCTGGGCAAGCTCTTGCTCAACATGATCGCCTTGGCCGAGGAGACCCTGCCCCGCGGCGGCCGCCTCTCTCTGGCTCTGGCACCTCAAGGCGGCGGCTTTGCCGCCCGGGTCACGGCCGAGGGCCTGGGCTGTGCCTTACGCCCGGAAAGCGAAATCGGTCTGGTCGATGATGTGGCCATCGAAGACCTCACGCCCCGCAACGTGCACGGCTTCTTCACCCGCCTGGTCGCCCGCCGCCTGGGCGGTGATGTCACGGTCGAGCCTGGCGAGGGTGAAAGCATCGCCGTCGTCGCGCGGCTTTAGAGCGGATCCTGTTTTGACGCAATCGTCAAAACGGGAACGGCTATGGTTCCAGCCTATGCTGAAATACGCCGCGCAGCGGGCGGAGCCTAAGTGGCGAGTGAACGGTTCTTTGGACCCGTGATCGCCTCCAAAGAAGAAAAAGCCTAGGTCGGACGCTCTCGGGC
>JBCCHN010000123.1:0-16123 GCA_039028695.1 Pseudomonadota bacterium | reverse complement strand
TTGCGGCGGCGTTAAATTGCGGCGGCGTTAAATTGCGGCGGCGTTAAATTGCGGCGGCGTTAAATTGCGAGTGAGATCAGAGGGCCCCCACCGGCCAGCCCGATCCGGCCACGCTTTCCTGCTGGTCATCGACCGGGAGCCCGGAGCCCTATAACGCGCCCTGGATGCCACCTTTGATGCCGCCTTGGCGCGGGTAGAAAAAAATAATGGCAGGTTCGGAAACCCCATCCACCATCTTTGACCTCGCGGCCGCCCTTTGTTTCGGAACTAACAAAATTCGTCATCATTTTCTGGACGGCAACAAGCGGGTTGGCTTTATCGCCCTCCATATGACCTTGTGGATCAACGGCTTCTACTTGGATGCGGCGGAGCGGAAGAGAAAGCCACAAACATTATGTTCGGCATCAGCGACGGCCCCTTATCCGAAGCGGAACTGGCTCAATGGGCCTTGCCAATTCAGTGGAAAAAGAAAAAGACTGAGCGCCCTACCCCACCTTCTCCAGCCCGCACCATTCGGCGATGAACAGCGCGATGGAGCCGGTGACCCGTTGGAGGGAGGAGAGGCTGACGCGCTCGTCGAAGCCGTGGATGTTTTCCGAATAGGGACCGTAGACCAAACAGGGGCAGTCGTCGTAGAGCACGAAGACCCGGCCGTCCAGATAGCCGGCGGTCACGAAGCTCTCCAGGGATTTGCCATAGGCTTTGGCGTGGGCCCGGCCCAGGGTTTGCTCGGCGACGCTGCCTTCCTCTAGGACATAGCCCTCGGCAAAGAAGCCATTGAACTCGATCTGCGGCGGGTTGTTGGCCAGGAAGGGGATCTTGGCCGAGGCCGCGGCGATGGCCGCTTCGATCTCGCGGGCCTTATCCGCCGGGGACCAGCCGGGATAGATGGAGATACGGCAGTCGAAGGAACACCAGGCCGGCACGGACGACGCCCAGTCCCCGCCGGATATCTTGCCCACATTGAAGTTCATGGGATGGCGTTCGTCTTCGAAATAAGGATGGGCAGCCTTCTCGTCGTTCCAGTCCTCGGCCAATTGGCGCAAGGCCTGGATCAGGGGGAAGCAAGCCTCGATGGCGTTGGAGCCGGTGCCCGCCTCGCGCACATGCACGGGCAAGCCGCGCACATGGACCCGGAACCAGATAACCCCCACGTTGGCCCGCACCAGCTTGTCGTCCTCGGGTTCGGGGATGATGGCCGCCTCGGCCCGGTAGCCCCGCTGCAGACAGGACAAAGCGCCGTTGCCGGTGCATTCCTCCTCGGTTACCGACTGCAGGTGAACCCGTGCCGCCGGCTGATAGCCCAGACCATTCAAGGCATCCAGCGCGAAGATGTTGGCGACCAAGCCCGCTTTCATGTCCCCGGCCCCGCGCCCATACATCCAGTCGCCCTCGATATGGGGCTCGAAGGGTCCGCGCGACCACATGTCCAGAGGCCCCACAGGCACCACGTCCACATGACCGTTCAGGATGAGAGAGCGCCCAACATCATCGCGCGGTCGATGTGTCCCCACAACATTAATGGCATTCTCGTAGTTGACCTTGACCGGCGAGAAGCCCGGATGATTCTCGATGTCGGCCACATCAATGGCCCAGCGGTCCATGGTCAGGCCGCGATCGCGCATCTCCTCAAAGAGGAAGTCTTGGGCGGTATGTTCCTGCCCGCGGAGCGACGGAAGGCGCACCAGGTCTTGCGTAAAAGCCGTCTGCTTGGCAAAGCCGTCGGCGACGGCTGCTAGAATATCGTCGGCAAGCTTTTCGTCTAGCATTTATATGTCCCTTAAAATAGCTACAAGCGCCATTAGGCCGGGTCGCGTACCAGCGGCAGCGTGATACAGCGTATGGCACCGCCCCAAAAACCGATGGCGTCGCAGGGTGTGGGCACAGGCTCCACCCCCCGTCGGCCCAACTCGTCCATCACCCGGTTGAAGTGGGGATCGATCATATAGTGCTTGTCATCCAGGCTGACCCCCACGGTGGCGTGGGCATTCATCTCTTCTTCCGTCAGCTCGATCACGTCCCAGTTCTTCAAAGGCTCGGGCAGTCCGTGTTTAAAGGCCGGCAGATAGGCCATCAAGAGCCCCTCGCGCAGCAAGCAGATGATGCCCAGTGCGTGCAAGATGGGACCATTTATCTCCATGGGATGAACCCGGTAGCCCCAGCGCTCGATATAATGTTTCAGCCAGGCAACACCGGCCGCATCGGAGCAGAGCTCGCCATGGCCGACAAAGATATCCTGCCCGTGGATCAGGATGTCGCCGCCCTCCAGGAAGGGGCCCGGCCCCTCGCCCGAGGGGTCCCAAGGTGCCGAGGGCGGCATGGCCACGTAGTGAGCCTCCGGGTCCGCCTCGATCATGGGCACGATAATGTCGCGTAGGGGGAAAACCTCCTTGCGGCGATAGGCCCGGCGGATGGAGATTTCCAGATAATGCTTGCCGATGACAAAAACCGGATCGGCGGGATAGAGCTGGGACCAGCCCCCCTGCAGATCGGCCAAGGAGCGGGTCTCCGCGTCCCTATAGGGGCGGGGCCGGTGGACCTTGATGCCGTGGCGCTCGTAGGTAGCGGCGACCCCTTCCATCTGTTCCATTGTGGCCGCATGGCGCTCGGGAAAGATGGCGGCCACGTCCAAGGGGCGCTGCCCGTTGGCCAGCAAGGCTTCACGCAGCTCGTCGTTATAGTGGGAGAGGTCTTTCCCATAAGGCGGCAAGTGAAGCCCCTGAGCCGAGCCCACCACCACTTCGCGCAATTTGCCGAACTCACTATGAGATCCGAATGTATTCATCGCCTGCTCCCTATCATATGCCGCCGCGCAGTCTGACGCCTGTGGGATCTCTCGTAAAGCCTTGCCAATGCCCAAGAGGTCCTGGACTCCTCAAGCCCGCACCACCCGCCCCATACGCCAGACCTTGAAGACCACCACCTCTAGCGACGTCAATAAAAGGCGCAGGCGTTCCACATCCGGCGGCAGGCGGTGGTCTTGCCTTAGCCGCTCGGCGGTGGATTGTCGGCTGTGCTGAAAGCGGCTTAGGAGGCTATCCTCGTCCGCGCCAAGCAAGGGTTTGGCGCTGGCCTGCTCGGTGGAGCGAGCCAAACGGTCCAGGCTTAGGGTCAGTTCGTCGATGAGCGGTGCCAGGGTCGCGGCCACAAAATCACGGGCCGCCGGCGTCATCTGGGCGTAAGCGTCCCGAATCGTGGCCAAGTCCAAGCGCAGGTCACTCAGCGCCTCAAGACGGTCGTACAGCAGCTGCACATCGTGGTCCCGACGCATCATCAGGCGCACGAATTCCTCGTCCTGACGCCCGCTGCGGATTGCCGCGGTAACCCATGCCAAAGCGTCTTCTTGCGCATCATGATCGATTGTCTCGTCCCTGCCCGGTGATGCAGCCAAGGCGGTCACGAAGGCGCCGATCTGCCGCAGGCCCCGGGCCACATCGGCGCGCAGTTTGGCCTGGGGGTCAACCGGGAAAAGATAGGTACTGATGCCCAACGCCAAACTACAACCCACCACCGCCCCAAGGAAGCGCAAGGCACCGCCCTCCAACTCGCTTATGGGGCCTTCGGTGGTCACCATGGTGGTCGCCAGCATCAGATTGGCTTGCGCCCAGAGGTAATTATGCCGGTCAAAGCGGGCGGCCAAATAGCCGAAGCTCAACAAGCCCAAGGCCATCAACAGCACATAGAGGGGAAAATAGGGTAATAGCCCCATGAAAAGGAAAACCGCCAGGCCGTAAACACCGCCGGTCAAAACGCCGCCTAGGCGAAAGCGCATACGCTCGTGAGACTTGCCCAGATTGGCCTGACAGACCACCACCAGGGCTGCGACCAGGGTTTGGGTGCCGCCGGGCAGATCTAGAAAGGCCGTCAGGGCGATCACCAAAAGGGCCGTGACCCCCAGGCGGGTGCCGAACTTCACCTGGGCCAGGTTCAAGAGGGGCTTTTTCGCCGCCGGCGTTTGGCGAGAATGGAGGGTATGAGGGCCGGGTGGAGAACGTCGATCACTGAAACTGTCCCGATAACAAGAACTCACCTTCATAATGTCCGAGGAAAGCTGCGCCAGGCGCGCGGCAAAGGCCCGTTGGAAGAAACTCTCTCCAGGGTCCTCATCCTGGGTGATCGGCGGCACCGCGGGAATAGCCTTGCTCCCGTCAGTCAGGGCATCCACGGGCAAGGCCCGCCCGGCCGCCACAGCTTCTCCCAAGGCACCTAAGGCCTCGGCCTGCCGACGGAAGGCTGCTTCACGCGCCGGATCAGTCTCCCCTTCCGAGCGGCTGCTCCGGTTCCGCCGGCCTTGGGCCGCGGCGGCAAAGCCCAAGAGCCCCACCCGGATGGTCAGGTCTCGGACCGCATCCACCATTTCGCTCGTGGCGGCGGCAAGGGACGAGGCTTTATTCGCCGTCTTCTTGGCCTGGGCCAAGGTCACGTAAGTCCTGATCTCCGAAAAAACGGCACGGGGAACAGGGCGCCTTGCGCCTGGGGCGCCTCCGTCCGCCAGCTTGGTAAGCCAATCGCTTTGATCCCGCAGGATCGCGCCCAGGCGCTGGCGCACAATTGCCGCCGGATCGAAGGGCCACACAACGGCCACCATGAGCCAGGACCAGAAGACCCCGTGGACCATTTGCAACAGCCAATGGACCATGGTGGATTCAACGGTCAGGACATCGGTCATCATGCCAAAGACCACCACACCGAAGGTGATCAGGGAGAAGATGGTGCCGTATTTGAAATACCCGGTGGCAAAGGCCATGCCGTTGGCGATCAGAACCACCGCGAAAATGAGCATCACCAGGAAGGGCGCATTGCCGATCAAAAACAGCAGGACTGCCGAGATCAAGATCGCCAAGGCGGGCCCGAGCGCCCGCTGGAGGCCATAGTCCACCTCTTGGTTGTGGTGCAACAGCAGGAGGGATTGGGGCGTCAGGACAGAGATATAGCCAAAGGGCAAATCAAAGAGGGCGTTGACGATCAGCGCCAGGATCGAGGCAATAGTCGCCCGCAAGGCGCTGCAAACGCGAAAACGCTTCATTTCGGCTTCGAACATACTGTCACCCAGCCTTACAACCGGCACCGACGATAAATGCTCAGTAAATGAAATCCAGATAGCTGGCGATCCACATCCAAAAGCGGGCCAGGTCATTCATGATCCCGTTATCGCCGGTAAACACCACTGTGCGCGCCGAGGCCCCGACCCTCAAGGGATGTTCCGATCCCATCTCGGCCGGGGCGATGCGAACTTGAAAGCGCTGGGACAGGCTGATCCAACTGGTGGGGTTTTCAATCAGCGGTAAGAGGCCGCTGGCCTCCCCCTGCCCCTGGCTAACGCCACGGCCAATGCTCTCAACCCGCCCCTCGAAGCGCTGGCCCGGATACATGACATAGCCCAAGAGGACTTTCTGCCCCGGCTTGATCACCGACAGGGCATTTTCCTTAAAGTTGGCGACGATCCACCAACGGGTCGTGTCAACAAAGGACAGCACCGGCTGGCCAACATCCACATAGGTGCCGACCTGAAGCTGGACGTTATCGATTACCCCGTCCACGGGAGCGGAGACAGTGGTTTCCGACAGGCGCAGTTCCGCCTCGGACAACTGGGCTCTGACCTGCTGAACCTCGGCATGGTCCCCATCAATGATGGCGTCAAGCCGATTGTCCAGACGCCGGCTTTCCGCCTGAGCCTGCCGCAGCAGCGCCTTGTTGGCACTCAAGCGATCAGTGGCGTCGTCGAGTTGTTGTTGGGCCGCAAAGGAGTCTTCGGCCAGTTTGGAGATGCGGTCAAAGGTCTTTTGCGCCAGATGAACATCTGCCTCGCGCTCGCTGATGATGGACTTCTGCGCTTCCAACTGGCTTTCAACCTGGCGAATTTCCGCTTGGGTCTGAACCAGCAGCGCCTTGAGGTGATCCACCTTGTGCTGATAGGGCCGCGGATCGATTTGATAAAGCGGCGCCCCCTTTTTGACCTGACTGCCGTTGGCCACATGCACCTGGATCACCTGACCCTGCACCTGTGGCGAGATCTGCACCACCAAGGCCTGTACGTAGGCATCGCCGGTATAGGGGGTGACCCGATCGGCGGCGATGTAATAGGCGACCAGGATGACCACCAGGCCCAAGATCGACAGGACCCAAAATTTCGCGGTTGTAAAAAGGGCCTTAGTCCGGTTCATGGTATGAGGTATAGCAGATCAAAGGGGCTTGTGCGCCGAATAAACAATTTCCTGGAAAGGAAGTTTGACCGGGGTGGGGCCGAACTCGGCCTCCAGTTCGGCGATAGAGCTGGCGATGATCTCGTCTGCGCCGACCGTGGCGCGCTCGTTTACCTCATTGATGGTGGGATTGCCGGTGATAAAGCCCCGTGCCGTGTCGCCATGGCTGGCGGACGCTACCGCCGCGCTGACCAGGTTCACTTCTGGGGCGGCAAAACCCGCGCCCTCAATCAGCGCCCGGCCGGCGTCCCGGTCGTGCATGGCAAAAGGGGCCTCAAGGAAACGCGGCGGATCGGTCTCGAAGAAACTTTTAATCACTCGGTCCACCACGGCGACCGCGGGGTTTTGCGCAAAGGAATCCCAAACGGTCAGAAGCAGCACACCGCCGGGCTTTAGCACCCGTGCCATCTCGGCAAGGCCTTTGGCCTTGTCGGGGAAAAACATGATGCCGAACTGGCACACCACCCCGTCGAACCGAGCCCCCTCGAAGGGCAGATCCAGAGCATCGGCCTGGCGATAGGTAACCCCGGGCAAATCCCCATTGACCCGGCCCGCGTGGTCCAGCATGGCTTGATTCAAGTCAGTCGCCATGATTTCCGAGCCGGCCGGCAGGGCGCCAGCCAGGTGACGGGTGGAAATGCCTGTCCCACAGGCGACCTCGAGCAATTTGACGGGACCATTGGTCGCGGCAGCAACGCGGCGGGCTGTGTCGGCGGCGGAGAATTCAAACAGCAAGGGCCCCAGATAGCGGTCATAGGCCTCGGGGATAGCACCGGTGAAGCTGGCGTGGGTCGTGTTGGCGGACATGTTTGCGTTTCCTTTCCGCAAGCAAGGGCTGATTGGGAGTCATTCCATTTCGGCACCCAGATAGCGAAAGTCAAAGGCGCGCTTGGCATGTGCGACAACATGACCGATCGAGGGCGAGGGGAAATGGGCGGTCAGTACCAAGGTATCCGTCTCGCAATGACTGTCCAGGAAAGCTTGCCGAGTCTGGGTCGAAAGCGCCACGTCAAAATCGAAAACGGGGCTCCAGTCCGGATGGGCCAATTGGATGGGGCTGTGCATGATATCGCCGATCATGACCGCCTGCTGCCCCCGCGAGGCCAGGCCCACCCCCACATGACCCGCCGTATGGCCCGGTAGGGGCGTCAAGCAGACCTGGTCGTCCAAGGCATAACCCTGGTCCACCAGCAGGGCCTGGCCCGCTTCCAAGATGGGCAGGACACTCTCCCGATAGACCGCGCCGCCGGCCGCTTCCTTGGCAGCCACTTCTGCCTTGGCCAAAATATATTTAGCTTTGGGAAAGGTCGGCACCCAGCGCCCGTCCACCAGCCGGGTATTCCAGCCGCAGTGATCCGCGTGCAAATGGGTGCAAAAGACGAAGTCAACCTGTTCCAATCCTACCCCGGCCGCGGCCAGGCGATCCAGCCAGCTCTCGTCCCGGCGACCGGTCCAGTCCGGCTCGCCGGTGTCGTTCTTATGACAACCCACACAGGTATCGATCAGGATGGTGTGATGCCCGGTCCGCACCAGATAGGACTGCACCGGCAGAATGATCTTGCCCGTCGCCGGATCCAAGGCCCTCGGCTCCAACCAATGGCGATGAGGTGCGATAGCCTCCGGCGTGGCCTGGGCAAAAAACGCCGAGAGGGGTTGGTAGGGCGCCTCCATTTCCAAGATGCGATCGATGGTGATGTCGCCCAACCGCCGGCCCTTCATGCCCTTGCCCCTCTCAACAGCCTCGCCGAAAACCGTATGGTCAACAGTTTCCACATCGATTGGGGTGAAGGCAACCGTCAGGCTGCAATCCATCAGCGCTTTGCCCCAAGAAACCTCAAAGTCGATTGATCGGCTTTTTCTGACCCTTGGCGGTATCAAACCAGTCGAAATAGTCCTTTGTTCCTTGCCGGCCGGATTTAATCAGGTCCTGCTTTTTCTTATCACTCAAGCTAAAATCCGTGGCACCGACGCCCAAGGTGTCGATGTAGATGGTGCGGTGCCAGTCGTCGCCGTGCAGGTGCTGAGCCTCCTGAACGTTCAAGGCGGTTTTGACCAAAGCCTTGGTATAGGCAAAAAAGCCGTCGATCTCATTGACCGCCTCCACATTCCCATAACGAAAGGCGGCGATTTCCCGTTTCGAGTCGAGGCGGAAGCCCAAGGTCTGTTTGTTGTACACATAGGGGCTGTGATTGGCCGTCTTGCCGGTCAGAAAGCGCCCGTTTTCGTCGTCGTAGTATTCCGTCTTGCGGGCCGCTTTTTTCTCGGCGTCTTTGATGTACTTTTTGCGGTCGAACAGCTTAATGGGATAGTTGTTCAGCAAGCCCCCATCGACCAAAACGTCGTCACGGGGATTGCGGACAGCCGCGAAAAAGAGCGGCAGAGACATGGAGGTTCGCACCGCATCCAGAACCCGCATGTTTGCCGTGTGCTCTTGCGAATAGACCTCGCCGAATCCGGTGCTCAAGTTAGCGCCATAGAGGTAAAGCAAGGGACGGCCGGCATCCTTAAAATCCTGAAAGGTAGCATTCTTGGTGCCCATCTTTTTCGCGATATGTTCGCCAATCCATTTCTGAAAAAACTCGCCCTTGTGCCAACCAAACCTGTTCAGCAAACGGTTCGTGTCACGAAGGACACCAACGGAGTCATCCATGAATTCCTTGAAATCCATGTTCGACAAGATGGTACGCTGTTCCCGGTTGGAAAAGCCGCAGGCCACCAAGACCGCGTTGATGGCCCCGGCCGAGGTGCCGCCGATGCGCTCGATATCCTTCAAAATCCCTTTCTTTTCGATGACGTCCATGGCACCCACATAAGCGATACCCTTCACGCCGCCGCCTTCGAAAACCAAATTGCGGAACTGAACCATGACGACCTCCTTAAAGCTGGTGGGACAAGCGCGCCAATTTTGCTAAAGCGCGATAAAATTATTGACCCATTACGACCCAGAGTCGATCAATTTATGGATCGGTTGGCTCAGACGCCCCTCAAGTCTGGTCACAGGTCTGGTCTCAAGAGTGGTCTCAAGAGTGGTCTCAAGAGTGGTCTCAAGAGTGGTCTGGGAGACCCAAAAAGGGCATCATGGTTTTCCGCACTGGCACGCCCCACCGTCTGACCAAGAGGCCCCCCATGAACCAAGCACCCGACCCCGGCCGTATCATGCAAATCGCGTCCGCGTATGGACTCTCCAAAGCCCTGCTGTCCGCGGTGGGGCTAGGCCTCTATAGCCGCTTGGCCGATGGGCCCATGACCTTGCCGGAGATCATTGCCGAATATGGCCTTAAGGAACGCCCGGCCATGGATCTACTGGACCTCCTGGTCTCCGCTGATTTGCTGGGGCGCGACGGGGATGGCCCCGGCGCCCGGTACTGCAACACGCCCGAAACGGCCGCCTTTTTGGACCGCAATCAGCCCGCCTACATCGGCGGCATCATTGAGCTTTGGGATAACCGCAACTATCGCTTTTGGGCCGACCTGACCGAAGCCACCCAAACAGGCCTGGCCCAAAACGAGACCAAAGGGGCCGGCACGCCCTTTTTCGAGACTCTCTACGCCGAGCCGGAGCGCTTGGAGGCCTTTATGGCCGCCATGAACGGCTCGTCGATACGCAATTTCGAGGCTCTGGCTCGGAAGTTTCCCTTCGAAAACTACAAGAGCCTAACCGATATCGGCGGCGCCGACGCACTCTTGTCGCGCTGCGTCGCCGCTGCCCATTCCCACCTGAGTTGCACCAGCTTCGACTTGCCGATGGTCACCGACATCGCCGCCCGCAAGATCCAAGATGCCGGTCTGGTTGAGCGGATCACCGCGGTCTCGGGGGATTTTTTCGCCGATCCCCTGCCCCGCGCCGACGTGATCACCATGGGTATGATCCTGCACGACTGGAACTTGGAAAAGAAAAAAGCCCTGGTGCAAAAGGCTTATGATGCCCTACCCGAGGGCGGAGCCTTTGTTGCGATTGAGGCGCTGATCGACGATGCCCGGCGGGAGAACACCTTCGGCCTTTTCCTGTCCCTTAATATGTTGATCGAGTTCGGCGATGCCTTCGACTTTACAGGTGCCGAGTTTCAAGACTGGTGCTGCGAGGCCGGATTCAAACGTTTCGAGACTATCCCCCTAGACGGACCCTCCAGCGCAGCGGTGGCCTATAAATAAGCTGTCCTTCAGGAATTGTTATCTAACCCAGCTTCTTGCCGGTCCAGCCAGCGCACATAAAGGGCGGCGGCAAGCCCCAAAACGGCGGATAAAAGCATCATGGCCAGCAAAACAGGGGCCGCCGTTTGTTCGGTGAGGAGCAAACCGGTGACGCCGGACATGAGGCCGCCTCCGGCAACCGTGATCGCTCCCGACAGACCAGCCGCGCTGCCCGCCAATGCCGGCCG
The DNA here is from genome assembly GCA_039028695.1 of Pseudomonadota bacterium. GTDB lineage: Bacteria > Pseudomonadota > Alphaproteobacteria > Kiloniellales > Kiloniellaceae > JANQKX01. The sequence continues at coordinate 5,541 of JBCCHN010000123.1, read as the reverse complement.
CACCGACAGAGCGCCCGCGTTACTGCTCGGCAGGGTGATCCCGTTTCCCATGCCGTAGAAAATACAAGCGCCAAAAAGAGTGGCTTCGTGCACGATCCCAATCGATAAAAAAGCCAACCCAATCAGCAAGCCGACAGAGGCCACGATGCGCCCGGCGATCATCATGGTCGTTAGGGGAAACCGCACGGCATAGCGGCCAGCGAGAAAACTGCCAAAGAGGAACCCGCAGGTGATGCTGCCGATGTAGATGCCCAGCGTCGCCGAGGAGATCTCAAATAGCACGGACGCCACAAAAGGTGCCCCGCCCAAAAAAGTGTAAAATCCGCCAATCGAGAAGGCCATGCAAAAGGCGTAGCCCCAGAAACGGCGCGACCCGATAAGCTCGGGATAGGCTCTGAGCTGCTGCGTCAGGGTCTTAGACGGATTGGCATTGGTTTCACGCAAATCGAAAAAGCACAAGATCAACATCGCCGCCCCGAACAGGGCAAAGACGGCAAAATTGGCCCGCCATCCAAAGGCCTCCCCCAGAACGCCGCCGAAGGTGGGACCGATCATGGGCGCAACCGCATAGGCCATGGCCATGTAGCCCATCAGACTGGCCGCTTTTTGCGTGCCCGTGCAGTCCCGAACCACGGCCAGGGACACCGTATAGCCGGAAACAATGGCCGCCTGGAGCATCCGGAAGACCAAAAAAACGGCGATATCGCTGGCCAGGAAACATCCCAGCGACGCCAGACAAAAAAGGGTCAGAGCAACGAGTATGACCGGCCGGCGGCCAAAACGGTCGGACAAGGGCCCAACGATCAATTGCAGGACCGCCGTCATGGCCGCATAGCCCGCGATGGAGAGATTTACGATCGCGTAAGGCGCCTCAAAGTCGGCCGCCATGGTGGCCAGCGACGGCAAGAACATGTTCAGCGAGACAACGGATAGTCCGCTTAGCAGGATCAGTGTCACCAACTTTGGCGCTTTGGCCGTGACTTGCTCCATCTCTTACCTTCCCCAAATTGCCGCCCAATGGGGCCCTTCGCCAAAAGGCAAAAAAAAAGCCCCCGTTTATTCGGAGGCGCATGGAAAATCGTTTCGGGGTCCGTTACGGGCCCGAGCGCCTTTTCTGCACGACGACGATGATGATGTTCATTTCTATTGTTCCTTCCTATCACCAACACGATAGAAAAAATCAACAGAACCTGTCAACGGTCCAACTGCGCGCCGATGGCGAACTTGTCGTCCTGCTAAACGGCGTGAAGCAAGCCATAGAAATTCTGCGTTGCCCATGAAGGTGCCGGCGATAATGCTTGAGCTGTTCCAAACCCGCAACAGAGAGAGTTGAAATGACGGACATCAAGCGTATCGAGGTCGGCAGGCGGATGAGCCAGGCCGTGGTGCAAAACGGCCTGATTTGGTTGCCGGCCAATGCGGCACGGCGGGAGCGCCCATCTCGAAGCAAACCGCCGAAAGCCTGGCCAAGATCGATCGACTCTTGGCGGCGGCAGGCTCGGACAAGACCCGCCTGCTCAGCACAACCATCTGGCTGGCCCACATCGGCGACTATGATGACATGAACGCGGTGTGGGACGCTTGGATCCCCGAGGGCTGCGCCCCGGCCCGGGCCTGCGGCGAAACCCGCCTCGCCGGGGAGGGCTACGGCATCGAGATCATCTGCATTGCGGCGGTTGAATAACGCACACAGCGCCCCTCCCTCTCCAGACGGTCTGGTCCTGGTAAAGCGCGATCCCCCTTTTTTGACTCTTTTTGCCGAGCCCCTTGACTTGGAGTTACTCCAACCCGGTAGGTAGGCGGGACACCACCGTGGATTGGAGCCAGACATGCGTATATCCGAAGCTGCCGCCGCTTGCGGGTTGAGCCCGGATACCATCCGGTACTACGAAAAATCCAAAATGTTGCCAAAGGTCCATCGCACGACCAATGGCAACAGGGACTTCAGTCAAGAAAACGTCGAGTGGCTGACCTTACTCTATTGGCTACGCGAATCCGGCATGCCCCTCAAGGAAATGCGCCGCTTCACCCATTTGGCGCAAGCCGGCCCCGAAACCATCCCGGAGCGGCGAAAGATCTTGCTGGATCATTCCGAGCAGTTGCGGCGACGCCGGGAAAAATTGGATCGCTGCGAGGCAGTCTTGGCAGTCAAGATTGCCAGCTACGGCGCGCCCGATCAGGAGAACCAAACATGAAGTTCGCCTTTCTTGAGGAACCGCCCTTCAATTTTCGCGACGCCGAGGGAGAGGTAACCGGCTGTGACGTGGCCGTGGCCCGGCATGTGGCCACAGAATTAGATGACGGCCCCTTCACGCCGATCGAAACGGAATTTGCCGCGCTTTTGCCCGGCCTTAACCAAGGGCGCTGGCAGATGACCACGGGCCTGATTATCACCCAAGAGCGCGCGCGGCGGGCTTGTTTCAGCCGCCCCATTTGGCTGCTGCCCGACGGCCTCCTGATTGGCGCCGACAATCCTTTATCGATTGCCGGCTACCGCTCCTTGGCTGCCCATCGTGAGGGGCGCTTGGCCGTGGTGCGCCACCAGTTGCAGCACCAGCGGGCCCTAGCTTTCGGCGTGCCAGATCACCGCATCTCGGTCTTTGAAACCTACCAGGACGCGGCCACGGCGGTGCGGGAGGGCCGGGCCGCCGCCTTTGCCAGTGTGGAACGCGCCCATACGGGCTTCTTAGCGCAGCATCCAGATTGGGACCTTCGGCACCTGGCGATCCCGGTCGAGGAACTGAAACCGGCCGCCGGCGCCTTCGCCTTTGCCCCGCAGGACGAAAACCGACGACTTGCCGCGGACCGGGTTTTGGACCGCTATATCGGCAGTCCAGCGCACATCGAAATGATGCGTGGCTTTGGCTTTACTGACGCGGAGCTGGATTTGCTTTGCCAAGGGCCGCGATGATCTAGCCCGTCGTTAAGTAGCAGGCGGTCGCCAAGAATCGGCACCTAGCAGCAGTCTCGCTTGTTCAAGCAACAAGCCCAAATTTCCGGGTCGTCGTTGCAACAGTCGTTGAGCAGGAACGACATTAACCGGCCGAGCTTTTTCACCTCGGCCCGGTAAATGATGTGGCGGGATTGGCGCTCCGACGAGATCACACCGGCCTGCTCCAGCGCGGACAGGTGAAAGGAAGCCCGCGACGAGGCTGCCTTGACCTTGATACCGATCTCACCCGCTGAGGCTCCCTGCGCGCCCCGGCGCACCAAGTAGCGCACGATCCGCAAGCGAGTTTCCTGGGAGAGGGCCGCCATCATCTGTATCGCCTGTTTTTCCTTCATATCTCAATTTCTCTTGAAATATTGAAACAATAACACCATACCTTAGTCGATAGGACGGCATCAAGGCCCTTCCCTTTTTTAAAAAGGCCGTATCATGAAAGTAATCAGCTTTAAGATTTGTCCCTTCGTCCAGCGGGTCACCGCCCTTTTGGAGGCCAAAGACCTGGACTATGATCTTGAATTCATCAGCTTGCAGGACAAGCCCCAATGGTTTTTGGACCTATCGCCGAACGGGCAGGTCCCGGTTCTGGTGACGGACAAGGGCACGGCATTGTTCGAGTCGGACGCCATCGTTGAATATCTCGAAGAAGCCTATCCCCCCCTTCAATCCAACGTATCACCGGAGGTTCGGGCTCAAAACCGGGCCTGGAGTTATCTGGCCAGCAAGAATTACCTGGTCCAATGCAGCGCCCAGCGCAGCCCGGATGAAACAGTCTTGCAAGAGCGCAGTGGCAAACTGGGCCAAGCCTTCGACCGCATTGAAAAGCAGCTTGGCGAGGCGCCGTTTTTTGCCGGTAATGAACCGGGTATGGTGGACATCGCCTGGCTGCCTCTGCTGCACCGGGCCCGTATCATCGAGACGCGCACTTGCTACGACTTTGTCGGCGATCGTCCCAAGCTCAAAAGGTGGCAAGACCGGCTTTTACAAACCGGCTTGGCGGAAGCCTCCGTTACTCCGGACTTTGAAGAGGCCTTTACCGGCTTTTATCTATCGGAACAAACCTACCTGGGGCGTGGCTGTGCCGTCGCGGATGGCGCCTTCGGCAAGACCTGCGCCACCGACGCCTGTTGCTGAGGCTTTGCGCAAAAGACAAATTCATAGGCTTTTGCTAAGAAGGCTTTTGCTAAGACTGGAGCACACCTGCACGCCGCCACAAGGCCGAGCCCTTGATAAAGATTAGACCCGCCCGCTCGCAAGAAGATGCCCTCGTTGCTTACGACCTCGCCTACGAATTCATCGCTTGGCTGCACGAGCGCTATCCGGACATGAGCCATGAAATCGCCCACTATTTGACCCATCAAAAATTCGACGAGCAGATCCGCGACGTTTTGGTCCATTACAATCCGCCCCGAGGGGAATGCCTTCTCGCTTATCAGGGTCAGGAACCCGTCGGCATTCTCATGCTGAAAGACGTGGGCGACGGCACCTGCGAAATGAATCGCATGTTCGTGCGCGCGGCCGCCCGCGGCCTGGGCGCCGGCCGAGCCCTGGTGCAGGACTTAATGGAACGCGCCCGGGCCATGGGCTTTACCGAGATGATCCTGGGCGCCCTGCCCCGCCACTACGAAGCCATCCCGCTTTATCGCTCCTGCGGCTTTAAGGACGACGACCGAGCGGGCGATCCCGGCGACACGGACAAAGCCATTCTGATGAAGCTGGTGCTTTAATACTAGTGACAGGCCAGAATATCCGAATCCCAAGTATCAATGCCGTTCCGTTTTGCCCTTAGCCGCAACTCGCCATTTCCATCCCCTCCCATCGGCGCTAGGCTGAGGCCATGAGGACCTCATCGCCCGGCGGGCCGCGCCCGTGATCATCAAGGCGGACAACAAAAAATGGTGGCTGCTCGGTGCCATGGGTATCGCGCTGGGCGTCTTTACCCTGGACGAGACCGTGGTGGGGGTGGCCTTGCCCACCATGAAGCGGGACTTAGGCCTCAGCACAATCGAAAGCCATTGGGTGGTCAACATTTATCTGCTGGTGCTGAGTTGTTTGGTGGCAGCCAGCGGCAAGGTGTGCGATATCGTCGGCTTCAAGCGCATCTTCATCGGCGGCTTTTTGCTGTTCGGTGCCACCTCCATCGCCTGTGGATTGGCCCATAACGACGTCAGCATGCTCGCCGCCCGGGCGGCACAGGGGGTGGGCGCAGCCATGATCTTTCCCGCCTCCATGGCCATGCTCTCGATCATCTTTCCCGAGGAGGAGCGGGGCCAGGCCTTTGGCATCTATGGGGCCGTGGGCTGCATCTTCTTAGCCTCGGGGCCCTTTGTGGGCGGGCTTTTGACCGAATTCGCATCGTGGCGCTGGATCTTTTGGATCAATCCGCCCATCGTCCTGGCCGCCGCCGGGGTGGTCTGGCTCTTTTGGGAGGACCCGCCGCGCCCACCCGAGCGCGCGCCCTTCGATGGCGGGGGTCTCTTCAACCTGGTGGGCGGGCTCACCCTGACCATTTTTGGGATCATGCAAGGACCAGATCTGGGATGGGGCAGCCCAACGGTATGGGGAACCTTGCTCGCCGGGTTGGCTGCCCTCGC
>JBCCHN010000122.1:0-16276 GCA_039028695.1 Pseudomonadota bacterium | reverse complement strand
GGATCATGCACGGGGGCTCGGGCAAGTTGGATGACGATTGTGAGCTGCGAGTCTTTACGACCAAGTGGTTAGGGGATGACGTGCGCATCAAGTTTCGCGACTGCGGCATGGACCCGGACCACAGCACCGTTATGACCGCCCAGGGACTGAAGCCCGGCGATCGGCCTGGCACGGATCTTTATCCGCAAATTTGGCAAAGGCTCTAACTGCAGCCTTTTTTTGGAAAAAGCAGTTTGCCGCTCACGTAGGTTCTTTCGAAGGGCCTGTCGTCGCTCAAAAAAGATCGGAAGAGGGACAGTTGCAAATGGCGGCCTTTGCGTAGGACATAAAATGCCAAAGTTCGTTTGCCATATGGGTGGCATACCCGGCGGTAAATCTCTGACCCGCAATCCAGGCACGCACGTTGGCATTAAAATCGTCTTTGCTCTTAGGGGAAGGCTTGGCGACCGCCGCGATCTCCCAGCGGGTTTTGGACCTATGGATGTCGGCCCAAGCATCGCGGTACTGTCCTTTGATCTGGCCGCAGCGGTTTCATCGATCTTGAGTAAAGCCCATGGCACAACGCGGTGTGGTCACGCATTTATTGCGTCCCTTCATAAGACTCGCCCCATGAAGTCTTACTCTTGGCATAAAAGGAGCCAGTTCCTTTCAGATGTTCTGGCGGCTCAGATGTTCTGGCGGCTCAGATGTTCTGGCGGCGACGTGCCCGGCCGGTCGGCATCTGTCAATCCGGCAATCCGGCAATCTGGGGATAGTGGATATGGCTATCGATAAAATCCGGCAGGACGAGCCGATTAGTATAGGTCGTGCAGCTTAGGTTCGCGTACTTCTGACACAAGGTACCATAGGGGTCGAAACCTCTGAATTTCTCCCCATCGATGGCTAGGATGCCGACGGGCATATAGTGCGAAGCCTCCCGCTCATTCCAAAAAAAGGATCTGTTCCCATGGGTTTGGATGTACATTTTTGCCTTGAATCGCCCAATTGACATCCAGGCGGAATGCGCATTGAGGCGAAGAAAAAGGAACAAAGACAGAACATATTCTTGACCCAACTCTCATGGAACCTTAAGATATTGGCGGAAAAATAGAGGTCCGCTTGTGCAGGGCTCGGACTTTGGCTCCTGCGCGGTCAGGGTCGACCTTTGCTGTCAGATATGGCTCCTTATATGTAAGCTGCGGGGCGCCGTTTTATGGGAACGGTCTGCCGACGGGAAAACGGAATGGGTTTGGTGGCGGATGGATAGCTTATCTTCCCTCTCCCAGCGTATTTGGGACCTGAAATATCGCCTCAAAGACGATGACGGCGCGGCGCTTGATCTAACCATCGAAGACAGCTGGCGGCGCATGGCCCATGCCCTGGCCGCGCCGGAGGCGGCCTCGCCCGAGGGCGCGGCGGTTTGGGAAAACCGCTTTTACGATGCGCTTAAGAATTTTACCTTTTTACCCGCCGGGCGCATTCAAGCGGGTGCTGGAAGCGACCGAAAGGTGACCCTTTTCAACTGCTTCGTCATGGGGCAAATCCCCGATGACATGAGCGGTATCTTTGAGCACCTGAAAGAAGCGGCTTTGACCCTGCAGCAGGGTGGCGGCATCGGTTATGATTTTTCCAGCCTGCGGCCCCGCGGCGCGCCGGTAAAAGGCGTGGGCGCCGATGCATCCGGCCCCCTGAGTTTCATGGATGTGTGGGATGCCATGTGCCGCACCATCATGTCCGCTGGGTCGCGTCGGGGTGCCATGATGGCCACCCTAGCCTGCGACCATCCGGATATTGAGGATTTTATCACCGCCAAGCAGACGCCCGGCCGATTGCGCATGTTCAACCTTTCGGTTCTGGTCAGCGACGCCTTTATGAAAGCCGTCCAAGCAGATGCAGAATGGGCACTTTGTTTTAAGGGGACAGTTTTCAAGAAGATCAAAGCCCGCGACCTTTGGCAAAGAATCTTACAGGCGACCTATGACTATGCGGAACCGGGTGTGATCTTTATCGACCGCATCAACCGACGCAACAATCTTTGGTACTGCGAACACATCAGCGCAACCAATCCCTGCGGCGAGCAACCCCTGCCGTCCTATGGCGCCTGTCTTTTAGGATCGGTCAACCTAGCGACGCTGGTAGAAAAGCCCTTTGAGACAGGGGCTAGCTTGAATAGGGAGCGTCTCGCCGAGGTTGTGGCCCTAGCGGTACGTATGCTGGATAACACCATCGACGTGTCCGGCTTTCCCTTGCCACAACAAAAACATGAGGCCAAGAGCAAAAGGCGGATCGGACTGGGCATCACCGGACTGGCCGATGCCTTGATCATGTGCGGCCTGCGCTACGGCAGCGCTCAGGCGGTCGAGACCACCAAAAAGTGGATGGCCTGCTTTCGGCGCGCCGCCTATCATTCATCCATTCAATTGGCGGAGGAAAAGGGTGCCTTCCCCCTCTTCGAAACAGAAGCTTTTTTGCAAGGGGAGAGCATCCAGGAACTGGATCAAGACCTGAAGACGGCAATCGCCCGTCATGGCATCCGAAACGCCCTGGTGACCTCGGTGGCGCCCACCGGCACCATCTCCCTCTTGGCGGGCAATCTGTCCTCGGGCTTGGAGCCGGTCTTCAGCTTCCAGCATAAGCGGCACATTTTGATGCCCGATGGCAGCACCCGCGAGGAGGAGGTGCAGGACTTCGCTTATCGCTTATTTAGGGAAATCAAGGGAGGTGAGGTCCCGCTGCCCGATTATTTTGTGGATGCGCAAAGCCTGTCACCGGGCGCCCACTTGGTCATGCAGTCGGCGGTTCAAGCCTATATCGATTCCTCGGTCTCCAAGACAATCAACCTGCCGGAGGACATATCCTTCGAGGCTTTTGGCGATGTCTACCAGCAAGCCTATGACATGGGCTGCAAGGGCTGCACGACCTATCGGCCCAACCCGATCACCGGCGCGGTTCTAGAGGCCCAATCTGAAGAGCCCAAGTCTCCAGCAACGCCTAACCTAAGCGTCGCCTCAAGCGATAAAGGACCCTTGAAAGAAAAAGGCTCGGGCGGGAATGGCGCGGACAGTGACGGGGCGGTGGTTTACATGACCGATCCGCTGGAACGGCCGGAGGCCCTGCCGGGCAGGACCTATAAGCTGAAATGGCCGGAGAGCGGGCACGCCATCTATATCACCGTCAATGATGTGATACAGGACGGCCGCCGCCGGCCCTTTGAAATCTTTATTAATTCAAAAAACATGGAGCACTATGCCTGGACCTTGGCGCTCACCCGCATGATCTCAGCTGTGTTCCGGCGCGGTGGCGACGTCTCCTTCGTGGTGGAAGAACTTAAAGCCGTTTTCGACCCCCGCGGGGGCGCCTGGATGGAAGGTCGTTATGTGCCCTCGCTGTTGGCCGCGATCGGGTCGGTGATCGAGGGGCATATGATCGAAATCGGCTTTTTGCCCAATCCCAAAGAGGGTGAGGGGCCGGATCACAGCGGACTCGATCAAGAACCGCGGACAGTTACGGCACAGGGCCTGGTGTCTCCGGACGAAAGAACTGAACAAGCTCTATCCCGGGACAGCGAATCTCTCAGCGTTAGCCCCCGTCTTACCCTGGGGCCAGCGTGCCCCCGTTGCGGTACCGTCGGCTTGATCCATCAGGAAGGCTGCGACCTCTGTACCGCTTGCGGTTATTCCAAATGTGGCTGAGGTTCTAGAGCATCTCATAGAGACGGGACAGTTTGGCATCGGTTAGACCGATGGCCTCCAAATGGGTCAGTGTGTTGCGGAGGTAATCACCGCAAGTGCCGGAAGTGCCCACCCCTTGGCGGACGAGCCGGAGCATCTCACGTTCACCGATGCGACCGGCATAGAGGGGGTCGCGTCGGTTGACCACAAAGGTTGCCGCCCTCACCCGGCGATTGCCGAGGTCGACAGGAACCCAACGGGGCATATAGACGCCGTAAACCATCTCTCGCTCGTAGAGATAGGCCATGACCGCCGGCCCTTGGTCGTGGGAGATGCGATAGGCCATGCCACGGCAGGCACCACCCCGATCCAGCCCAAAGACCAAGCCGGGCTTGTCCGGGGTTCCCCGATGATTATGGGAAAAAACACAAAAGCGCCGGTGATAGCCGTGCAGCTTAGCCTGACAGGCCTCTTGGTGAGCAAAGCCGGGATTCCACATCAAGGACCCATAGCCGAAAACCCAAAAGTCCTGGCCCGGCGGCAGGTCCAGCGCCGACCATTCCGCCTCAACGCCGGGAAGATCGGTTGACAAGGTCATGAGACCACCGGAATGGAAGAAGAAGGTCCGGTACAGTCAAACATTCCTATGAGTCCGATCCACTGGGCATCAGCTTGCCGGGATCATCGGGCTCTTGAGGATCAAAGCTGCCGGCCTGGTGAGCTTCCAAAACGCCCATGCGAACCTCGCGGGTGCGACGGAAAACTTCCTCCAAGGCCTCGCCCTCGCCGCGCCGAATGGCACGCTGCAGGGCGGAGAGGTCCTCCGAGAACCGTTGCAGCATCTCGAGAACGGAATCCTTATTGTGCAGGAAGATGTCCCGCCACATAACAGGGTCGGACCCGGCGATACGGGTGAAGTCCCGAAAGCCGCCAGCGGAAAACTTGATCACCTCGGCCTGGACATCGCTTTCCAGAGTAGTGGCCGTATCCACGATGGTATAGGCAATAAGGTGGGGCAGATGGGATGTCATGGCCAAGACCGTATCGTGGTGATCCGGGGTCATGATTTCCACCGTGGAGCCGCAGGACCGCCAAAGACTGGCGATCTTTTCAACCGCCGCCGGATCGCAATCGGTCGCCGGGGTCAAGACACACCAGCGGTTTTCAAACAGACTGGCAAAACCCGCATCCGGCCCGCTGTGCTCCGTCCCCGCCACCGGATGGCCGGGGACAAAATGCACCCCCTCGGGCAAGTGAGGCTCGACCTGACGCATGACAGCGACTTTGGTCGACCCCACGTCGGTCACGATGGCGCCTTTTTTAAGGGCCGGCGCGATGGCACGGGCGACGGCCTCGTACGCCCCTAGGGGAACACAAAGCACCACCAAGTCAGCGTCGCGAACCATAGCTTGGCCATCCAGGCTGTAGTCATCGCCCAGGCCGAGCGCCCGCGCCCGATCCAAGGTTTCCTGGCGTCGGGTAGAGATGACGATGGACCCGGCCAGCCCCTTTTGTTTCATGGCACGGGCAAGGGAAGATCCGATTAAGCCAATGCCGACAAAGGCAACCCGCTCGAAAAATAGCGTGCCGGTTTTGATGTCGGACATCATGCCCCCCCATCCGACAAGACCTCTTGCAGGGCATCGGCGGTAATGTGCATCTCCTCCTCCGTCCCGATAGTCACCCGCAGAGATTCAGGCAAGCCATAGCCTCCCATGGCCCGCAGCAAAATACCCCTGCTCTTGAGCGCAACCAGCGTCCGCTCGGCGGCCTGGGGACCGTCAGGAAAACGCAGAAGCACGAAGTTCCCCTGAGATGGCACAACGGTGAGGCCCATTGCCGCTGCCTTTTCGCCGAACCAGGCCCGTATCCGCTTGTTCTGTTCCTTGGACTGTTCCGCATAGGCGCGGTCGTTGATCGCAGCAACGCCCGCGGCTTGAGCGGCTTGACCTACATTAAAGGGCCCACGAACCCGATGCAGCACGTCCGCCACCGCAGGCGGACAATAAGCCCACCCCAAGCGCAGGGAAGCGAGCCCATGGATCTTTGAGAAGGTCCGGGTCATGACCACGTTGTCATGTCGCGCCACCAGCTCGGCGCCGTTACTGTAATCCGCCGCGTCACAGTATTCCGCATAGGCCGCATCAATGACCAGGAGCACGTCACTCGGCAAGCCGGCATGAAGGCGGGCCAACTCGGTCCGGGACAGATAGGTTCCGGTGGGATTATTAGGGTTGGCGACAAATACCAGGCGCGTGCGCGGCGTCACCCGGACCAAAAAAGCATCCACATCCGTCGTCAGGTTCGCTTCCGGCGCAGTCACGGGATGGGCCCCAACAGTGCGAGCGGCTAAGGAATACATCAAGAATCCATGCGCGCTGTAGAGTACTTCGTCGTCAACGCCCGCATAGGCCCGAACCAAAAGAGAAATCAATTCGTCGGAACCGGCGCCGCAGACGATCTGATCTGCCGGAATCCCCTCTTGAGCCGAAATAGCTTTCCGCAGAGCATGAGCGCCGCCGTCGGGATAGCGATGGAGCTCGCCTTTTTCCGCCTCGTAGGCCGCGATGGCGGTCGGGCTGGGGCCCAGGGGATTCTCGTTGGCGGCCAATCGGATGACCCGATTAACGCCGGACGCCGAGGCCTCGCCGCCAACATAGGGTGAGATCTCCATGACACCGGGACGGGGTTTCAGCATCTTTTTTTCCTTAAAACCATTTCTTGAGGCGCAGCCCGCTCCATTTTTTCACGATGAGCTCAAATCGTCGGCGGCGAGGGGGACGGCATAAGCGCCGATACAACCGATCCAGCCTTTTTCCCCATCGATCGACTGGGCAAGCTGGATCAGTCGGGGATCGCTGTCGGTTATAAAACCGGCGACCTCAACCAAATCACACAATTCGCCAGACGACCCTTGCCAAGACTGATGGCTCAGCACGGACAAATCGCTTGCCGCGAAGAGGTCATCCCGATCTGGGTGATGATCCGCCGTTTCGACTTTCAACAAGATAAAGGAATTATCCAAACCGCTGGGCTCCGGCTCGATCCGACTCACCACAAGGGCCTGGACCGCTTCACCAGCAGGCGCCGCCGCAAAGGGCAAGCGCGCTAAAATTCTTATCTCACTCAAATCAAGATCCCGCCCACCTGTCCCCAAGTGACGCCACCAAGGATCCTCCATCTGGTCCTGAGGCAAGGGCAGAATGCCCAAAGTTGACTGGCCCCGGGCAATTGCGCTTAGGACCTCCTGTTCCGAGGCATGCAAGGACAGGGGCACCAGGGAGCCGAACTGAGCCCGTGCTAATTTTTCGTAGTCTGAATGACCGCTTGCCGTGAATACCGCGGCGCTGAAGGGGCCTTGCATACCGGTGAAGGCGGAGATGATCTCGCGCCAAATGCGCACCAGAACCAGCTTGGGAAAGGCGCCGTGATGGGCCGCCACCAAACGCCGGACAACCTGCGCCTCGCGGCCCGGCCGCATAAAGTTTCCGGCCGAGGATTTCCGCGCGGCAATTTCCTGCACCAGCTCGCTGCGCCGCATGATGAGCTGATGCATCTCGCCATCAATTTGATCGATGTTTTGGCGCAGGTCCGCCAGCGTTCGTTCTTTTTCCGTCATCGGACTGTACAATCATTTCCTCGCGGTGCGGGCCGGAGACACCAGCACGGCAGGGGTGATATCATGAGACCCGATCCAAGCACAACACACCCGTTTCAGGCCTGCCCTACGGGTCTCAACTTTGATTATTAAGATCATCGCGAAACAAGCGGGCTTTTTGAATTTTAAAAGAAAAATCAATGATATAGACTAGCTAATTCGGTTACGCGACGGTGCCCTGCTTTACTTGGCAAGGAAACTTGTGCCTAATGGCGTTAGCGGTATTTTCCGGCGAAAAGAAAGGCTTGAGGCCCATGCCCATCAAAATCCCAGACGATCTGCCGGCTCGGCAGTTCCTCGAGACAGAGGGTCTGCTGGTGATGGGCGAAAGCGATGCCCTGCGCCAGGACGTAAGACCTTTGCGCATCGCTCTATTGAATCTCATGCCGCAAAAAATAAAGACCGAAACTCAGCTTGCCCGCCTGATCGGCAGCACCCCCTTGCAGGTGGAATTAACCCTTCTCATAACCTCGTCTTACACGCCAACCACCGTTCCCAAACAGCATCTACTGGATTTCTACCGGCCTTGGGACGAGGTTCGCTCGGAAAAGTTCGACGGTCTGATCATCACCGGGGCACCGATCGAAAAAATGCCCTTTGATGAGGTGGTCTATTGGCGTGAACTCACCGAAATTCTGGACTGGAGCCAGACCAATATCCACCAGAGCTATAATCTCTGCTGGGGCGCTCAGGCGGCGCTGTATCACTTTTACGGCATTCCCAAGCACACGATGCCGGCCAAGTTGTTCGGCGTGTTTAAACATCATATCACCACGCCCAACTCAACCGTGTTGCGTGGCTTTAACGATGAATTTTTCGTGCCTGTCTCGCGCCATACGGAGACCCGGCGGGAGGACCTCCTACCCTATAGCGGCCTGGAGATCCTAGCCGAGTCGGAAGAGGCCGGCCTGTGCCTCATTCAAGACCACGATCACCGGCATCTTTATATGTTCAACCATCTGGAATATGACGCGGGGACCTTGAGGGATGAATTCAACCGGGACCTCAGCGCCGGATTGGACATTCAGCCCCCTAAGTATTATTTCCCCAACGACGATCCAGAGCGGGAACCACGAAACTTTTGGCGCTCCCACGCTCACCTGCTAATGGGCAACTGGATCAACGACCTCTACCAGACCACGCCCTACGACCTGAATGATATCGGCAGCAAAAAACCGGTGACCCTGCTTGTGGAAAGCAAAAGCGCCTAGTAGGAATCTATTGGATAGGCTTGCGCGAGATGGCGCGCGGCGCCTGACCGGCGGCTTGGGGTAAATGCACCAAAACCGGTTTTGACAGACTTTTGCGTTCGCGCACCGGGGTCGCGGCATAGAGTTGTTTGGCCGCCTCGATCATAACAACTCCCGAAACATGGGGGAAAAACCGGCGGCCCATACGCTCAATGGCCTGGGACGACCGCAAAAGCGTGCGGGAATTGGTGGGCGGCACAAAAAGCGCCCGTTTGGTGATCGCCGGCGTGAAAAGGTGATCCCGCAAAACCCGCGACAACTGGGCCGCGCTATAGGGATGGCCCCAGCCGAAGGGGGTGCGGTCCATCCGGGCCCAGATGCCTCGACGATTGGGCGCCACTACCAAAAGACGGCCGTCTCCGGTCAGCACACGCCAAATCTCACTGAGCATGTCGCGCAGATACTCGCTGCTTTCAAAGCTGTGAACCAGCAAGACGCGGTCCACGGAATAATCCGGCAGGGGCAGGTCCGTTTCATCCACCAGGCTCACCATATTGGGGCCTTCGGAGGGCCAATGGAGCACCCCCTGCTGAGCCGGCATGAAGGAAAGCACCCGCTCGGCATCCGCCAGGAAAGGCCGTAAAAAGGGCGTGGTGTAGCCCAAACCCAGCAAGCTTTTGTCCTGAATGTCCGGCCAAGTTTCCTGCAGGCCGCGACGAATCATATCCCGCGCCACCCGGCCAAGCTGGGTCTCGTAAAAGTCTCGAAGATCGACAACGTCACTGCGCATGATCTGATTAGGCTACCATGGGAACATTGAAATTGTAAAAAGCCATTGTAAGCTAAAGGAAGAATGACAAAAACGGCTTTGCGAAAAAAGAGCCAAATCGAGGAGACGGGTCCCCATGAAACTTTTCTATTCCCCCACCAGCCCCTATGCCCGCAAGGTCACGGCCCTCGCCCACGAAGTCGGGCTGACGGATCAAATAGACTCCGTGACGATTGATTTTGCCAAGCCTGATCCGGCCCTGCTTGACGCCAATCCCCTGGGCAAGGTGCCGACCTTAATCACGGACGACGGGGTTTGCCTGGTGGATTCGGTGGTAATTTGCGACCATTTGGACAGCCTGCATGATCAAAAACGCCTAATACCCCAAGAAGGACCGTCCCGTTTGGTAGCGATGAACTTGGCGTCGCTGGCCCAAGGCATCATGGATGCCTCCATCAATCAAGTAATGGAAAAGCGGGCCCGGGCGAAAGAGCAACAATCCGAGGCCTACCTGAGAAAGCATCAAGGAAAGGTGGCCGCCGCGCTGGACGTCTTGGAAGGCCAGGCCGCAGAGGGGGCGTTGGAATGTCTCAACTTGGGCACTTTGAGCTTGGGCTGCGCCTTGGGTTATTTGGATCTGCGTTTCGCCGAGGAAGGCTGGCGCGACGGCCGGCCGGCCCTTGCTGCCTGGTTCGCCGCTTTCGAACAACGCCCTTCTATGGTGGCCACCCGCCCACAGTAGCCGACTTACCTTAGGAAGGGCCATAGGAGGAGACGGCCATGGCACAGGATCCACAAGCCATTATCGACCGGCTGGGGCTTGCGCCTCACCCGGAGGGTGGATTTTTTCGGGAGACGTACCGTCAGGCCGGAGAGGCGGGTCAACGCAGCCTTTGCACCGCCATCTATTACCTCTTGCGGGCCGGCGAGCGCAGCCGATGGCACCGTGTGGACGCCACCGAGATCTGGCATTGGTACGGCGGCGGCCCCCTGAAGCTGAGCCTTTGGGAGGAAAGCCGAAGTGCGGAGGATCACCGGCTCGGAACCGACATCCTGGCTGGCGAGCGGCCCCAGGTGATCATCCCGCCGGGTGTCTGGCAAGCCGCCGAGCCGCTCGGAGCTTGGACACTGGTCGGTTGCACGGTCTCACCTGGTTTTGAATTCGAGGGTTTCGAAATGGCACCTGAGAATTGGGAGCCACCTGGCGAATAGCGCAGGGCAGGAAGCCTAAGAAAGGCCCAAATAGCTTGAAAGGCCTGCAAAACTCTCAACCACACTGGCCGCGCCAGCCGCAAGAAGCTTTTCCTTTTGCTGGTCAGGCTCAGGAGAGGCGCCGACAAATCCAATCACCATAATGCCCGCCGCCCGCGCGGCAGTGGTTCCGGTGATCGAATCCTCAACGACCAGACAACGGGCGGGAGCGACACCGCAGGTCCTCGCCGCTAGCTCATAGAGATCCGGGGCCGGCTTGGGCCGGGCCACGTCCTGGGAACTGAAGACTCGCGAGTCCGCAAAGAAAGTGTCCAATCCAGTCAACTGCAACGACCGTACCAGGCGGCCTCTCAGGCTGTTCGACGCGACGGCCTTGTCGCAGGGTAAACGGCCGAGGAGTACGGCGGCGCCGGGCAGAGGTTTAAGGTGGCCCTCAAAAAGGACTACCGCCCGATCTGCGACTTGCCGGGGAAAATCGGACGGCAGAGGACGGCCCTGTTCATCGGCAATGACCTTGGCCATCTCCGCGTCGGAGTAGCCGATAAAACGATCGGCTATCACCTTGGGTGAGTAAGGAAAGCCCTGTTCCACAAGAAACTCGGAGACCGCCCTGCAGGACAAGGATTCGCTGTCGATCAAAACCCCATCGCAATCGAAAATCACCAAGTCGATAGCGGTCAACAAGGTCACGGCCCCTCAATTTTGGACGGATCGAGCCGAGAGAGCGCCAAAGCAATCATTTTTTCGGTCTCCTGCCATAGGGAAAATCTCGCCAGGTCACCGGGGTTCGCCCACTGGACATCAGCCGCGTCGCTGGCTGCCACCGGATCACCGCCCCGCCAATAGGCCAGAAAGTCGATCAGGCTATAATGATAGGAAATGCGGCCCGCCTCGTCATGGGTCAGCGAATCGACCACATCCAAGAGATCTGCGATCTCGACGCTTAGCCCGGTTTCTTCCAAGACCTCCCGGGCAGCGGCGGTCCGGCTGCTTTCGCCGAGCTGCTGTTTGCCGCCCGGCAGAGACCAGCTGCCGGCGCGCGGCGCCTTGCCCCGCTGGATTAATAAGACCTCGGGACAATCAGCGGGACCACGCACCACAACGACGCCCACGCCGACCACTGGTCGATCGGGATAGGCGCTCATTTAGGTGCGCAATCGGCCGCGACGATCATGATCGGGGAACAACCCCATCAGGTCAGGTATTGCCCGCCATTTGCGGTCAGGGTCGAGCCGGTGATAAAGCCCGCATCGTCGCCCGCCAGGAAGGTAACACATCGGGCAATTTCTTCCGGCTCACCCAAGCGGCCCACCGGGATCAAGGGCAGGATCTTGGATTTCAAAACCTCTTCCGGCACGGCCCGCACCATCTCGGTCCCGATATAGCCGGGGGCCACTACATTTACGGTGATCCCCTTAAAGGCATTTTCCTGAGCCAAGGATTTGGTGAAGCCAACCAGGCCTGCCTTGGCAGCGGCGTAGTTGGTCTGGCCCATTTGACCCTTTTGGCCATTGATCGAGGAGATGTTGACAATACGGCCAAAACCGCGGGCACGCATGCCATCAATTACATTGCGGCACATGTTAAAGGCGGAGTCCAAATTGGTGGAAATCACCGAGCGCCAATTCTCCAGGGACATCTTATGCATCATGCCGTCACGGGTGATCCCCGCGTTGTTGACCAGCACATCAACCGGCCCCAGGTCGGCCTCCACTTGCTCGATCCCGGCCTTACAGGCATCGAAATCGCTTACGTCCCATTTATAGACCGCGATGCCAGTTTCTTCTTTGAACTTAGCGGCTGCTTCCTCGTTGCCACCGAAGTTGGCCGCCACCGAATAACCGGCGTCCTTCAAAGCAATGGAAATTGCCGCGCCGATGCCGCGGGTTCCGCCCGTCACAATCGCCACACGTGCCATGGACCCTTCCTCTCCTCATCAATTTTGGTTTGAACACTTCCCAGTGGGCGGATGCACCACTCAGCCTGCCCATATCAAAGCATTATTCGCATCATGGGCCAAGGCTGGCGGAGCGATAAGCCCAGTTTTTTCCTATGGCAAGGAAAAAACTGTCGTCGCGGCCCCGGTTTTTTCATAGCCCTGTACGACCAGGCGGCCGGTTCGGGCATTGGCCTCCACCGCGAGGCGCGTGTCCTTGTTGAGAACCGGCGGTGTCAGCCAGGAAAAGCCGCCCGTCAGAAGCGCCGCGTCGGGATCTTGGGCCGCCGCGCAAATCCGTTGCCGCCGAGTTTCGCTTTCCTGGCCGCGGGAGCGGCCTTCCAAATCCGGGCTGAGCCAATGGTTGGCCACAGCGGCGGGATCTTCGAACACCCGTGCCCGTTCGGCCAAGCGCTCAATCACGCACGCCTGGTCCGGTTCGGTGCCGGCGATGGTGTAAAAGACCGGCAAAGCGATGGGCGTCTCACTCAGCATTTTTTTGGCATCGGCATAGGTCTCGCAGCTTTCAAAGACCTGGCGGAGCAAAAAACCCGGCGCCCGAAAATCGCTTTGCCAAGTGGTCCAACGGCTAATCACCCAATCCACGGGCCAACACCATCGCGGCAAAAAAGACGCGCGACGCAGCACCGGTGCCTGATTAATGGCGATGGCAAAACGGCCAGGTGCCATGGCAGTGATGACTCCCAGAAAACCGGGCCAGGTGATATTGACATAAGGTCCCGCCGGGCTGTCCTGGCGCGCCACCACCACATGGCGCCCGAGACCATCGAAGGGCCAATCCAAGGAACGCCGCAGCGACACGCCGCCACTGCTTTCGTCCTGGCTGGCGCAGGTCGTGCAGCCCCACTCGTAGGCGTGGTTCATAAACCAGATGCCGCCCGGAAGATCGGCCTCGCCGGCCGCTTGCAATTCCGCCAAGTAAGGCGACGTCGCCTTGTGGGCCCAGCGCCGGGAAAGGCGGTCCATGACGTCCACCGCCATTGGACTGTACTGTTGGCGACCACAAGAGATCATGCCATGGGCATAGCCGGGCGCCTGCTCAATGAGGGCTAAGGGACCGGCGCCTCCCAGGTCGAAAAAGGGAATGTCCGGTAGATCGCTCACGTGGGTCGTCCCCTCCATCGTCCGCCTTTTAATAGAGGGTCCTTTTTTGCCGGGCCCGCAGCGCGCCATCATAGGTGTCCGCGTCGAAGTCAGGCAATGCGCTTTTGGTCATCTGGCCCGCGGTGGGAACCTGGTCCCGGGAGGCTTGGCTGTCGGCCTCCCAGAGCTTGGAGCGCATCAAGGCACGAGCGCACTGAAAATAGACGGCCTCGAGGCGAACCACGATGACCGTCGTGGGCAAATTTGCCTCTCCATCGAAGAGACGCAGCAAATCGGGGTCGGTGGAAATGCTGGCGGTTCCATTAATACGCACGCACTCCAAGATGCCAGGGATCAAAAACAGCATTGCCACGCGGGGATCGGCGATGATGTTGCGCAGACTGTCCAAGCGGTTGTTGCCACGGCGGTCGGGAATAGCGATGTGACGATCATCCAAAATGCGCAGGACGTGATCCGAGCGGTCTCCGCGGGGCGAGCAATCGAGCCCATCAAGCCCGCTGGTGGCCAAGGCGAAAAACGGCGCCCGCTCGATCCATTTTCGGTAGGCCGGTGTTAAGTAAGAAGCTTCCTTGGCGAGAGAATTGGGATTGACCGGCTTGTAAAGCCTCTCCAGGTCTTCGATGGATTGCACCGAGTGATCGGTAGATAGCTTGGTGTCAGCCTCGCTCACTTTTTCCTCCTTTGCGCGGTCATTGTTGCTACACCACCAAAATCAAAGACCAAAAGAAAAGGCCGGCCCCATCGGAGCCGGCCTTATCCTAACCATAAGGGTCATGGACCCTTTAGCGTTCCACGCACATGGCAATGCCCATGCCGCCACCGATGCACAGGGTGGCCAAGCCTTTTTTGGCATCCCGGCGGGCCATTTCATGCAGCAGTGTGACAAGGCAGCGAGCACCGGAGGCGCCAATGGGGTGGCCCAGGGCAATGGCGCCACCGTTCACATTGACCTTGTCCGTGTCCCAGCCCATGTCCTTGTTTACGGCCAAGGCCTGAGCGGCGAAGGCTTCGTTGGCCTCGACCAGATCCAAGTCATCGGTGCTCCAGCCGGCTTTTTCCAGGGCCAAGCGGCTCGCCGGGATGGGGCCCGTGCCCATGATGGCGGGATCCACGCCACAGGTGGCCCAAGAGACGATCCGAGCCTGCGGGGTCACGCCCCGACGTTCTGCCTCATCGGCGGACATCAAAACGGCGGCAGCGGCACCATCGTTGATCCCACTGGCATTGCCGGCGGTGACGGTGCCTTCCTTATCGAAGGCCGCTCGCAGCTTGCCGAGAGACTCCATGGTGGTGCCGTGCTTGGGATGTTCATCCGTGTCCACAACGTTTTCGCCACGGCGGGTTTTGATCGTGACCGGAACGATCTCGTCCTTAAAGACGCCCGCATTCTGAGCGGCCTCGGCCTTGTTTTGCGAGGCAACGGCGAAGCTGTCTTGCTCGTCACGGGTTAACTGCCATTTGCGGGCCACGTTTTCAGCCGTGTTGCCCATGTGATAGCCGTTAAAGGCATCCCACAAGCCGTCTTTGATCATGGAGTCGATGAATTTCATGTCTCCCATCTTGGTGCCATTGCGCAGGTTGGCAACGTGCGGGGCTTGGCTCATGCTTTCCTGGCCGCCCGCCACGACGATGGTGCTGTCACCGGCCTTGATCGCCTGGGCACCAATGGCGACTGAGCGAAGCCCGGAGCCGCAGAGCTGATTGATCTGATAAGCCGTCTTTTCAACCGGGATGTCGGCGCCGATAGCCGCTTGGCGGGCTGGGTTTTGACCGGCGCCGGCGGTCAGAATTTGCCCCAGGATCACCTCGTCCACATCGCCCGGCTCAAGACCCGCGCGCTTCAAAGACTCCGCGATCGCAACCGAGCCCAGATAAGAGGCGGGGACGCTGGAAAGTCCACCGGAGAAAGCACCAACCGGGGTTCGGACCGCGCCCGCAATGACAATATCCGTCATGTTCGAATGTCTCCTTTTCGAGCCCCGTGGGGGTGCATCCACCAATGGACTGGCCGCTCGGGGTGGGATGATATGGGTCGCACCGGATCAGCAGCAATCGCGACCGCAAAGCTGAAATTTGCTGCACTGCAAAAACTCTGTGGAATATAAGGGCGCGGGGCCACAGAGCGCAAGGTCCTCGGTGATTTTGATCGATAGAAATCGTGCTTACAGCGTCGAAATCCAATCTTTGACCAGCGGCCACACGGTCCGGGGCGCCTTTTTGCTGGCAATCATGCCGATGTGGCCCGCCATGGGCCGATGGGTTTGGCAGTTGGGAAGGGCATGCGCCAAAGCCAGGGCGGATTCCGGTGGCACAATCCGATCCCGATCCGGAATAATGCACAAAGCCGGCAAGGTCATGGCTCCGGGATTAACCACCTGCCCGGCAATACGCCACGCCCCCGACGCAGGAGAATTGTCTCCATACCAGCGGCCCAAGCACTCTCGGGCGACAGGAAGAGTGAGGGCCACACCGTCGTTGAGCCAATCCTCAAGAGCGACAAAGGATTCGGCCTTTGGGCTTTGCGGGTCCAAATGGGAAAAAGCCAGAAACTTGCGCAGCGTTTGCAAGGGGTCAAGGCAGGAAAAGAGGGCTTGAATCGTATCGACGGGAAGCTCACCTGCAGCTTCCATCAGCGGCGCCAAGGGCACCAGCGAGGCGGCAAGCAAGCGAGCTCGATCCGGGCCATCGGCATGAAAATCCCAAGGCGTGGCCAGGAAGACCGCGCCAGCGAGGTCC
>JBCCHN010000121.1:0-16571 GCA_039028695.1 Pseudomonadota bacterium | reverse complement strand
GAACCTGGCTCTCGCTGCACAGACCCCGAATCAGTACACGCCGGCTGTAACGACCGCCGCCATTCTCAGACCACCGGGAAGCTCGCCGATTACTTGGCAACCTCTGGCCATAGCCTCCAGGATCGGCCTTGATTTACTTGGGCTCTACTTTGCACGGCGGCGGCGCAAACAAATCAGCTCTGCCTCGTGCGGGATTGATCAATACCTATGCTCTTGGTTGGTTGAGGCAGGAAGAAAACCTCTATACGAAAATACCAAGATCAGTGGTAAGTTCCTTTTCCCCTAAAGTTCAGAAACTGATTGGATACCAAATGCATGGCAAAAAGCTCGGCTGGTTCAGTCCCTTGCCATCGAAAGAGCTGCTAAACTGATTGAGAACTCTATCGTCGTGATCTTAAAACTACTTTTTTCACTCATTGGATCAATCCTTTTATTTGCTGGTTTTAGCAACAAGGCGGCAGCCGCAACGGAGGTTTTTGTCGAACTTGTCTTGGCGGTGGACTGTTCTTCCAGCGTGAATGAAGAGGAATTCGAGCTGCAGATGCTGGGGCTGTCTCAGGCCTTTGCCCATCCCGACATTCATGCAGCGTTTGAGCAGGCCGGTGAAAAAGGAATTGCCGTTGCGCTTTTGCAGTGGTCAGGGGAGGCGGATCAAATTCGATCCATCGAATGGCATCATGTTTTTGATGCGGTCACTGTCCAAAATTTCGCAAACATTTTGCTTGATACGCCTCGCCAGGCAGTTGGCGGCGCCACTGCGCTTGGGGATGCCATATTGGAATCTGCGACCTGGATTCATGGTAACGACTTTTTGGGTGAAAGACAGGTAATCGATGTTTCTGGTGATGGACAAAATAACCAGGGAGAGCCCGCCAAGTCGGCCCGCGATCAGGCCTTAAAAAGCGGTGTCACATTCAATGGCCTTGCAATTCTGAATGAAGATCAGCGTTTGGGGGAGTACTATGTTGAGAATGTTGTCGCCGGACCGGGGTCGTTTCTGATTACAGCTGGCGATTTTGAAGATTTCGCGCGGGCCATTCGGAAGAAGATTTTTTTTGAGATTACAGGCCCGCCCATCGCGACCTACGATTCTCTAGAAGATACCGCAGCTTTCCCAACAAACTCGGAAAAGATTGAAGTCAAATCCCGCCGCACGGATCAAATACTCCTTTAAACGATCCCTTTTTGGCCAAGCCCCGGGCGGGCCAGAAATCGGGAGCATCTTGGTTGAACGGAAGAAAAAGCGTCTACGGGAGGTGTTAGAGGATGCCATCACCGAGTATCTAATAATCGATCATTCTGATGCCCGACAAAACAAGGCAGAAAGGCCGGGGTGACATGGCCAATGCTTTTTCTGCAGCCGCGTTTATGCGAGATGGGTAAGTTTAAAGCTTAGCCGGAAGCTGATAAGAGACTGGCGATGGGATGACGCCTGAGCTAGTAATCGCTGATGGTTCGCTTTGCAAGAGATGATAAGGTCGAGGCCTTAATACTTCAGTCCACCGGCGGGGCCCAGTCGCATGCAAATTTCGGTGCCGACATAGTCACGATCTCTTTGACCCTGCACGATTGGAATCATCTCGTAACAGTCGTCTAAGGCGTAAGTCCGGCCACTTGCGGGTAGCCAAGTCATCCCCAACCAATTCCATGCCGCATACAACTCCGCTGTCGGGGCTTGTAAGATTGCAAATTTCCCGGCGGGAATAGTTTGAATACTAACGGTATCGTCTTCACAAACCTCGTCACCGACGACCAAGCCAGCATCATATATACAATGAGCGGCAGGTGTGACATCCGAGTTGTTGGGACAAATGCCAACGACGTAACTTGCTGTTGACCAGAGCCCCCTTTTTTGGGCCCAGCGTTCTAGGAGATGATAGGCAGCGGAGATACCGCCATCCGCGTCCCAATAGGGTCCGATATGCCGCACATATGCGATGCGATACTGCGGCCTGTCTTCAATTCGAACGTCATCTGCTCCCCAAAGATATTTGCCTCTTGAAACAGAAAGTCGACTATTTTGGCTTCTTTTCAACAAATTTTGAGGCAAGCGAGAAAAACCAAAGTTTCTGTCCGAACGCAACCTGCGCGGTGCGACACCGAAACGCCGGCTAAAAGCGCGAGAAAAAGTTTGTGAGCTAGAGAAGCCACAATCTAGGGCGATTTTCGTAATTGTGTTTTCCGGATTAAACACCAAACTTCGCGCAGCACGATCTAGTCGAATACGCCATAGGAACTGAACAGGTGTCTCCCCGCAGTAGTGCTGGAACGCCTTTACAAAGTGGAACTTTGACAAGCAGGCGGCACCAGCCATTTGCTCAAGGTTCATTTGCTGAGCCAAGCCGGATTGGGCGAAATTCACTGCACGGTAAATACGGTGACGCTGTGCTGATGCACGGTTCATAGCGTTAAATGACCTGTAGTTTTCATCCTTTGACCCTCAGATTAAGCCACGGAAATAGGTTGTCAAATCAAAGAATCTACAAAACATTAGTTTCTCTGATGCGACACAAAACCGCAATCCGACACAAGTTTTGTTCATTGGGCATCCTTTAGAATTCTCTTCTTTCAAATGCTCGAGAATATCAATGCAAGTGGTTATCCGAATAACCCGTCGGTGCAAAGTTTCGATGGTAGTTGCTGTCTTGGTGGCCTTCCTTTCAGCTGGCACTTCGATAGGTGTCGCAGAATCGGTCCAAAGCTATTTCTTCGATTCAGACCACACCGAAGTTCGGTTTTATTGGAGCCATGGTGGCGTATCCGACCAAAGTGCGGAGTTTACTAGCGTCAAGGGCGATGCGACATTTGACAGATCAAATTTGTCAAATAGTTCGGTATCAATCTCAATTGATGCCAAAAGCGCGACTTCAGGTATTGCCCATCTAGATGGCCAATTTAAAAGCCCGTACTATTTTTCAGTGAAGGAACATCCAAAAATCACCTTCGTAAGCACCGAGATCCGCCAGGTCTCGCCTAAGCTTGCACTGATTACTGGCGATCTTACCTTGAGGGGCGTAACCAAGCCTGTGATCTTAGAGGCAGAACTGCGTCACGATGGGGAGCACCCGGTGGGAAAATCTCTACCTTACTATCGCGGTGACTGGCTCGGAATTCACGCAACCACAACTTTGCTGCGGAGTGATTTCGGAATGGATTCTCACCTGCCCATAATCTCCGACCGAATCGCAATTGAAATAAATGCGGAATTGAAAGCCCGAAAACCATGAATTCCGATGCTCAAGTCTTTTGGACTTCCGTTCATGGCCACTTGTAGCCGTAGTTGCTTGATCTCGAGCAGGCCTATTTTGAATCCAAATGCAGACATTCCCATTTGTGACCGAGCAGGTCAGCTTTGGACCGATCTCGGAGGATCGGACCTTTTGATCGAACATCCACAATGCAGACGGATGAGCCATTCGATTCGGGTCTCCTGGTGTTCGCTTGTCTCGATACTTAGAAATTCCAGAAAATCGGACTTACTGAAGCCTCAAGCCACTTCAAAAGTAAAAGGCTCCATTAGACATATCGGAGTTATACGTCTCAGGCATCAGACCAAGCGCCCAAAAAGAACTTTCTCGTCTGGAGCTATCTCATTGGAAACGAGCTCCACGAGATTTTTGTCAAGTCTTTTATCATTCGGTGCAAATGCACCACAAGCGTCGAGAGCCTGACGCTTGTCGATGTTTTTGCCGAGGTATTTGTAGATGACACGACTGGCCGATGGTAAGTGATCTTTGTGTGTTGAAGTTCCCATTGTCAGGCCCGACAACAAGGTTATTCTTGTTTGATGGGTGGCATTCAAAATCGTCAAAGATATCTTTCCACCAGCCAGGGATTGGCGTTCGGCAATGTACAGCCGGTTGGCAAACATTGTGACCAAACCGTCGCTCTTCATGGTGTAGCTTTGTCCCAATACCGCGTCGGTAAAACGCTCGACGTCTTTAACAAACATCCGGCCTTCTTGGACGTGAAAGCAGATCAGAGAACGCACGATTCGATCCTCCCAGCCAAAAGCGGAAAAATGACTGTGGTAATAGCCTTCGTAGCGTTGTAGGTCCTCCATATTCCCTGGAAAAGTGTCACCGATCAGTGCTTCCAGGCTGAAGCCCGCAGCTCGCCGCCGCCGGTCCTGGTACAAAGTCAACACATTTGCAAATTTTTCGGGCGGTAAGAGGATCTCAAATTCCTCAACCCCAAAGTATCGGCAGATGCGGGTCAGGTTGTATGGCGAAGGCCGATGGTTGCCAGCCAGGTACTTGTTGAACTGCTGTCGGTTGACCTCTATGGCTCGGCAGACCTCGGCAACCGATGAGACCTCGTTACACAGGAGGCGCAGGTTGTTTGCAAAATGATCCTTTGGCATTTCTTGAACCTATCCAAATGATTGGTGCATAACTCCTCGTAAGGACGGTCGATCGTTCTGGGTATGGCGGCTCAAAGGGGTTGAGTTAATCCAACTCTGTTGGCCAAGTACTTCGCATATTTAAGCACTAAGTGCGACAGAATGCATTAATAATGCGATTGTTGCGAATTGCTGGGCTCTTTTATCTCTCCCAAACTGCGTCCTAAGGATCAAGCTCCGCAGTGCCCGGACATTCTCACCCCTTGATCCCTCAGCTGAAACGATGGGAGGACCTCATGTCTAAATTTGTTAAAAACCTGATGCCAAATCGCCGCAACTTCTTACAAGGTGCTTCTGCGCTTGGTGTGACGGCGTTGACTGGCCCTGCCTTGTTTTCGAACTCAGCTAAGGCCGCTGGCCCCGTCAAAGGGGGTAAGCTCGTCGCTGGTTTGGCCGGTGGAGCGACCACGGACACCTTAGATCCAGCGACCTATACGGACACTTATATGCAGTCCGTCAGCTTTGCGACCCACAGCAACTTGACCGAAATCAGTCCTTCGGGTGAGCTGATTGGTGACGCGGCGGAATCCTGGGAGGCATCACCCGATGCCAAACAGTGGACTTTCAAACTAAAAAAAGGAATTACCTTTTCTAATGGCAAGGACGTTACGCCAGACGATGTGATCGCTTCATTTAACCATCACCGCGGCGAAGACTCCAAGTCCGGCGTTAAGAACTTGGTCGATCCGATCGAGGATATTAAGGCCGACGGTGACAACGGCGTGACCTTTATCCTAAAGGGTGGCAACGCTGACTTCCCCTATCTGACGGTGGATTATCACTTCCCCATCATGCCTGCCGTGGACGGTAAAGCGGATTGGCAAAACTATGTTGGCTCGGGTGGCTATGTTTTGGGTGATCATGAGCCAGGTGTCCGCACAACGCTGACACGCCGGGACGATTACTGGAAAGAAGGGCGCGCTCATGTTGAAGAAGTGGAGATCATCGGCATTGCTGAATCCAATGCGCGCCAAACTGCACTGACTACCGGTGATATAGACGTGATGAACCGCTGCGACCTAAAAACAGTGCATCTCTTAGGTCGAAGTTCAGACATCTCTGTTAACGAGACGACGGGCTTTAAGCACTACACCATGCCTATGAACACTACGGTGGCACCCTTTGATAACAATGATATCCGATTGGCCCTAAAATATGCAATTGATCGGGAAGCGATGGTGAAAACGATTTTGAAGGGTCATGGGGCGGAGGCCAACGATCATCCTATTTCCCCATCGGTGCCTTTCCACGCCGGCGATTTGCCGCAAAGAACCTACGATCCAGAGCGCGCCAAGTTCCATTTAAAGCAAGCTGGCATGGATAGTTTGACACTGGACTTGTCAGCCGCGGATGCGGCATTCGGCGGTGCTGTTGATGGCGCAGTCCTTTATAAGGAGCAAGCCTCCAAAGCAGGTATAAACATAAATGTCGTGCGCGAACCCAACGATGGCTACTGGTCCAACGTATGGATGGTGAAGCCGTGGTGCATGTGTTTCTGGGGCGGCCGACCGACTGCGGACTGGATGTTCTCCACGGCCTATGCGGCGGATTCTAACTGGAACGATACCTTCTGGAAGGACGAACGTTTCAACAAGTTGCTGCTAGAAGCGCGCGCCGAGCTAGACAATGTAAAGCGTGGCGAGATGTACGGTGAAATGCAGCGGCTCTTGACGGACGAAGGCGGTGTGCTCGCTTGGGGCTTCGCCAATGACGTCTTTGCCATGTCTATATCCGTTGGCCACGAAGAGCAAATGGCGGGCAACTGGGAAATGGACGGTTGCCGCTTCATTGAACGTTGGTGGAAAGCTTAAGCAAGACAATCGTTGGCGGGAGAATGAGGCCGCCCAATTCGGGCGGCCTCACCAAACCGTATTGCATCATGATCGACCAAAGCAGATTATGACGGTTTTCGAACCTTCGATCAAAGAAGGAAGAGCACGGTGAACAAAGTTGCGGTTGGCGGCTTTCAACATGAAACCAATACATTTTCCAATCGCAAGGGAACCTTTGAGTCGTTTGTCGAATCGGATGGTTGGCCTGGACTGACGCGAGGCCCTGACCTGGTAAAGGCTCTGAGGGGATACAACATTGGTGTTTCAGGTCTTCTGGATGGCGCCAGCGAACAAGGGTGGGAGATAGCCCCACTTACATGGGCATACGGTGGCTCCAGCGGAAAGGTAACCGAAGAAGCCTTCGAACGAATTTCAAAAATGATCCTAGATGACCTGTCGCAGGCTCTGCCTATCGACGGATTGCTTCTCGATCTTCACGGGGCCATGGTCACTGAACATCTGGACAATGGCGACGGAGAGTTCCTCCAGCGCGTGCGAAACCTAGTTGGTCCTGATCTTCCTATCGTCGCATGCTTGGATTTGCACGCTAATCTCACCGATGAAATGGTCGATTTGACGGATATGCTGGTGATCTATCGGAGCTATCCCCACCTGGATATGGCAGACACTGGCCGCCGGGCTGCCAGCCAGTTGGCGCGACTACTGGCGGGAGCCCCAAAAGAGCATAAAGTTATGCTGCGCATTCCTTTCTTAATTCCAAACACGCGCGCTTGTACTATGACTGAACCGTCCCAGAGTCTTTATAGGCGCCTTGCTGTACTCGAACAACAGCCTGGCATCAGTCACATATCTATGTCTTGCGGGTTCAATCCATCTGATGTGCCGCACTGCGGGCCAGCCATTATCACTTATGGCACCGACAAAAAGGCGGTTGAGGCAGCAAGCGAAACTCTCTACCGAGAGGTATTGGCGCAGGAGATGCACTTCGAGAATGATCTTTGGGCTGTGGATGAGGCGGTCCGCTATGCGCTGAAAAATGCACCGCTTCAAGGACCGCCAATCGTGCTTGCGGATATCTTAGACAACTATGGCGGCGGGACCAGCAGTGATACTAACTGGATAATAACAGAATTAGTCCGTCAAAAGGCGGCAAATGCGGTTGTCGGCCTTCTTTGGGACGCTGAAGCCGCAATGATCGCCCACCAAGCAGGTGTCGGCGCAGAAGTAACTTTGGATCTCGGCGGCAAGTCCGGTCTCCACGGCCATCAGCCCTATCGCGCCACCTATAATGTAGAGGCCCTGGGTGATGGCGAAATAAGGAGCACTGGCTTTTATTTCGCCGGCGGGCGGCTACAATTGGGGCCAATGGCGTTACTGCGAGTCGGTGGCGTAAGGATCGCTGTCTCAAGTCACGGCGAGCAGGCGGCTGACCAAGCGATGTTCACCCACTTAGGTGTTGATCCCAGCCGCACACAGGTCCTAGTGCTCAAGAGTAGCGTTCATTACCGGGCCGATTTCCAACCGATAGCACAAGAAGTCTTGGAAGTTGAGGCCCCGGCTCCGATGGTGGCGGACAATCGAAATTTTGTATACAAAAATCTTCGATCAGGGCTCCGGCTAATGCCCGGTGGACCGGCATTTAAACACAATTGAGGCATTGATCAGTCTGCGGGGTTTAGGCCGTCGCCAAGGGAACAGTACCCGAACTTTCGCAATCAAACTGGAAAGTTCCTAGGGTCAAGACCAACGCCGTAGCAAGCAGATGGTATAGAAGCCTACCCACTCATCCACTTTCAGAGCAATACCACAAACAACGCCATCATCTATTAACGTCGCAAATTGGGTTGTCGATGGGTCGTCTTGAAGCGGAGAGAGTTGGGACTATCCTACCGAGCCCCGCTCGGCTGCTGGAAGGTAACCGATTCTGGGCCGTACCGTGCAATCCACTGCGCCCGTAGACTTGGTGGTAAACTCTTCGACAGCTCTGAAAGCAATGGTACAGGTGGCTTGTCCCCTTTAACCGACTCCAGTTGCTATTCGCGTTTTGTCCATTGAGCAAGAGACGTCCGATCAAAGGGTGTAGCGCTCCACTTGTCCAGTTAGCCGTTGGAGGCCAATGCCGACTAATGTAAATTGATGTCAATTGGATTCAATCTGCTCATTGTGATGACCCTCTCCCAAGAAGACCAACAAGCCGTCAGCCAGGCCTTGGAAAAAATCTACGCGATTACCGACCTGGACGGTTATGTGGTGACCTGCATGGAGGTCTTGCCGGGCCTGATCGATGCAGATGTGGGTGCTTACAACGAGGTCAACTACGAAGCCCGCCGAATCGTCAGCTTGACGGATTCCCCCGAGGTGCAACAGCTTTACCACGAACGACAGCAAACCTTCGAGCGGCTGCTCTTTCAAAACCCCTTGATCGAGCACGATGCCCAGGTGCGCGATGGGCCAAAACGCATCAGCGATTTTATCACCCAGGAGCAATGGCAAAGGCGTAGACTCTATCAGGATGCCTATCGCTTCATTGACGCTAACTACCAAGTCGCGGTTGCCTTGACGTTGGAAAGTCCAAGTATCATCGCCTTTGCCTTCAATCGGGCTCAGAGCGATTTCATAGATCGAGATCTGGATATCCTATCCGTCCTGCAGCCTCATTTGACCATTGCTTATCAAAACGCTTTGACGCACAGCCGAAATCTGGACCGGATCCAGAGCCGGGAAGACACGTTGTCCGCACTTGGCATCGGATGGTTGGACTTGGATGCTAACTATGCTGTTTCACAAGCAGCCCCGGAGGTTTTGCAGACCATCCGCTCCTTTTTTATGGGATCAGTCTTAGCGGAGAGCGAGTCGGATCGACTGCCGAGGCCCGTCGAAGATTGGGTTGATGCTCAATCACGTGAACTCCGAAAAGGAGTGCCGCCAAGCTCCTTTGTCACCTCGATGGATGATCGGCGCCTTACCATTTCTCTGGTCGTTGGGCCTAATGGAGAGACCAGCCTCATGGCCGATGTCTTCCTGCTGCAAGCCTCGCCGGAAATGTTACAAGAGCTTGGGATCGGCAAGCGTCAGGCTCAGGTTCTCTATTGGGTCAGTCAAGGCAAGAGCAACAGCGAAATCGCGGTCATTCTAAAGATCACTGTTAGTACGGTCGAAAACCATATTCACCGTATTCTTGACCTTTTAAAGGCGAGCAACCGCACCCAGGCAGCCCAGCTGGCACAAGCGCATTTGCAACAGGCCAGACGATCTGCCCCCTCCGCCTGACAGGCACTGGGCACAAAAACCCGTCACTTTAGGCTAAAACTGGGTGTTTTCGCCTATTTACAAAGACTGCCGTCCTACGGGATCTTGGGTTGGCGTGAACGCCTGTCCTCGCGACATTTTGGCAGACACCATTTTGGCAGACACCATATAGATCTGAATCCAAGGGGCCTTCCTAATCTCATGACTCTTTCAACGGAAGACTTTTCGGCCATCCTAAAAATTTTGGAGGAGATCTATCAGCTGCGGGACCTGGATAGCTTTACCGAAACCACCATGCGGCTATTGCCCCCTTTGGTCGAGTCAAACCTTGCTGCCCTTAATGAGGTAAACTACGAAGCCCGCCGCATGCAGTGCATCCTGGATTCTCCTGAGGCCCAGGGCATTTATGACGAAAACCAGCCGCACTTCGAGGCTTTGATGCATGAGAATCCTCTTATAGCCCATTACGCCGAAGTCCGCGATGAACCCAAAAAGGTGAGTGATTTTTTAAATGATCAGGAATGGCAACAAACGCTGATATACCGCAACTTTTATGCTCAGATACAGGGTAACTATCAGATAGCCCTCGTCCTTCCTCTGAAATCCGAGACCATGGTGGCCTATGCTTTTAACCGAGCCGCCAGCGATTTTACTGAACGGCACCGGTCTCTCTTAGCCGCTTTACAGCCCCACCTCACGCGGGCTTATGAAAATGCCGTTATCTACAGCCAAACCGTCAGGCGCATGGAAGCCCGCGAGGATATGCTGGCGGCCCGCGGCGCCGGCTGGCTGGACCTGGATGCCACGCTCAAAATCCAGCGAGTTGCCCCCCAGGTCCTTAACAGTATCGCCAGCTTTTTCCCGAGCAACCCGCCGGGCCCGGACCGCTTGCCCGGTGAGCTAGAACGTTGGATAAGGGAGCAATTGGCCCGGTCCCAGGCCGATCAGGGGATCACCCCTTGGGTGATAACCCAGGAAAACAGCCGCCTGATCCTGCGCCTCTTTCGCGGCACGCGGAGCGGAGACGTGAGCCTGGCCACCGAGGTTTATCAATTGGCCGTGGATCCAGAAACCCTCAAAGACCTGGGCATGAGCCGTCGCCAAACGGAGATCCTCTATTGGGTCAGCCAGGGCAAGTCCAATACGGAGATTGCGGTGATCCTGAAGCTCAGCCTCAGCACGGTGGAGAACCATGTTTACCGACTGTTGAAGAGCCTGAAGCTGAAGAACCGCACCGAGGCGGCTCAGCTGGCTCAAGCTCATATGGCCCAATCATATAGGACCAAGCCCCGCCACCATGACGATGGGTAAGGGCTTTGGCGCCGGAAAGCATTCGCAGGCCCAGGGCAGGCCACGCTTTTGGGAAAATCTGCCCGTTAACCGTAAAAATTGCACCAATTGGGTGTTTCCACCCATTTACTTCAGCAAATTCTCATGAAATGATCTCAATCACAAAGGATTGACGGCGGCGAGTCGCAGGCCGGTAAATGATCCCATAGTAAAGATGGGTAATTAAACAAATGAACTAGGAGATTTGTTCAGAAAAGCGGGACATTACTATTTCCCAAACATCACAGTGTCATCCGGACCTATTTTTACAGCATAGTACAAGAGTGAGATATTGAATTTGTTACTGACATTCTAGCATTCCAAACACCATAGGCAGACTGGGGGGTCACCTGGGGCAGCCTTGGCTCAAGACCAAGGCCAGAGAAAGGGAGTGGGACATGGAAGAAGATGCGTTGCTCCGGCTAATCGTCAATCCCATGAATGTGGACATCAGTCAGATATCGGAAACCGAGCCGACTGAAGTCGTTTTCACCTTTGTCATTCAAAACCTGACCGATGTGGCCCCCGGCAATGGGGACTCTGATGCCATCACGGTGACCTCTCTTTCCTCCCTGGGTCTTGGTGATCTTCTTGCCGAGGCCGAAGCTGCCAACGGCGGTCCATTGGTCATTGAGGATGGGCGGCAAATTGCCTTCAACATCACCCGAGAGGTGACGCGCGATCAGGCCTTGGCGGTCATCTCTCTTTCCGGAGAGGATGAGCAAGGCGCTCCCGTCGATACGGATGTAAACGACCTCAGCACCTTTGGCACCGACGGCGGCGAGCTTTTTATATTCGAGCAAACCTTCTTCGAGACGATCGAAAATGTCACCGAAGCCAGTGCCACGCGCACGGTGGCCCAGGTCCTGCGCCTGCCGGACGACTGCGGCTTTGTCTTTTTGATCCTGAACGAGGACGGGACCACCACGGTCGAAGCCCTTTTGGAGGGGGAAACACCACTATCGGCGAATGCGGCCGCCCTGTTGGGCGAGTTGGATCCCGGCAGTCTCCCAAGTGGCGCCGTGGCCCCGGATCTGCCGGCACTTTCCGATCTGGAAAACGCCAGTGACGGGGATGTGGTGGGATCAACCCTTCAGCGGATTGATGAAGGCTCTAGTCAAACGTCCGAGACGGTCCCTCAAATTACCGAGGCGATCAACACCATCTTCTTAGGCGATCCGGTCAATGATCCCTTCAATGTGGACGTTGTTGTGGGACGGCTCTTCATCAACCTTCAAACCACCACGACGACCACACAAGCCTTCACCGATCTAACCGTCACCGATCAGGTTGCCGTCGACGATGTTTCTATCGAGGAGGCCCTGACGATCCTCGGCGACGACGCGGCCCTGGATGACATTACCGCAGCTTTGGAAGCCAAGCTGGAGGGAGATGGCGAAATGCCGGCGATTAACATAATCAAATCCTTTGATGTGTCCATTCTGGACATTTCTGAGACCGATCCTCAGCCGGTCACTTTCACCTATGTCATTCAGAATACCTCCGACCCGGGCGATGGCGATCCAGATGCGATTACCGTCTCCTCTCTTGTGGATGGGGAGTTTGGGGATCTGCTTGCCATTGCGCAAGCCGCCAATGGCGGCAATCCCATTGTCATTCCCGAGGGCGAGGAGTTCACCTTTTCGATCACACGCAATGTGGTGAACAGCCAAGCCGTCTCCCGCGCTGGAAACGACACCGATGACACCGGTGTCGTCGTGGAAGCGATTGATGAAGAGGGGGACACGGCAAGCGACGCTTACAGCGACGGCCTTGGCAATATTGAACTCGCCGTGGAAAACACGGTTGAAGAGGTGACCGAGGTTGCGGCGACCCGCACGGTAGCTCAGGTGCTGCGCCTGCCGGACGACTGCGGTTTTGTCTTTTTGATCCTGAACGAGGACGGCTCAACCAGCGTCCAAACCCTGTTGAACGACGGCAACCCCTTAAGCGCCGATGCGGCAAGTCTTTTGGGTGAGCTGGACCCCGGCGCCCTACCCGGCGGCTTTGATGATCCGGATCTACCCCCGTTGTCCGATTTGGAGAATGCGAGTGATGGCGATGTGGTCGGAGCGACCACACAACGAAGAGATGATGGCACGACGGATGTATCGGAAACAGAGAACACCGCGATCTCTCAAGATTCCGATACCGCTTTTATCGGTAATCCTGAGACAGATCCGTCAAATATTGTTATCCTCATCGGACGTCTATTCATCGAGAACACCACAACCACGACAACGACCCAAGCCTTCACAGACCTGACTGTGACGGACCAAATCGCCGTGGATGATGTTTCCATCGAGGAGGCCCTGGCGATCCTCGGTGATGACGCAGCCTTGGATGACATCACCGCCGCTTTGGAAGCCAAGCTGGAGGGAGACGGAGAGTTGCCGGCGATCAATTTGCAGAAATCTCAGGATACTCCATCGTTTGAAGTTTCCGAGACTGATCCACAAAGCGTCGAATTTACCTATACCATTCAGAACACTTCGGATGACGCTGATGGCGATCCTGATAGCCTCACAGTGACGTCGCTGACAGACGAAGACTTTGGGGACATTTTGGCCGAGGCCGAAGCGGCCAACGGTGGAAACCCTATCGTCATTCCCGAGGGCGGCGAATTTACCTTCACCATTAGCCGCGATGTGACGCGCGATATGATCGGTGGAAGCGCCACGGTCCAAGGAAGCGATGAGGAAAATGATGTAGCGAGCGATTCTTTTAACGAGAGACCCCCTGGCGGCGGTGGAGGGGGGCAACTTGTTATATCAGAGGGATCCGTTCAGGAGACGATCGAAGATGTGACCGAACTTGCCGCTACGCGCACCATTGCACAAGTGCTACGACTGCCCGACGACTGCGGCTTTGTCTTTTTGATCTTGAACGCGGACGGTACGACGAGCGTCGAGACCATGCTCAACGATGGCAATCCCTTGAGTGCTGATTCGACAAGCCTTTTGGGCGAATTGGACTCGGGGAGTATACCAGGCGGCTTCAATAATCCGGATTTACCTGACTTGTCAGATCTGGAAAACGCCACTGACGGGGACGTTGTCGGAACCAATACCCAACGGCGGGATGATGGCTCTACCGAAACTGATGAAACCGAGGTTTTTATCACGCAAGACCCTGGAACCTTTTTCTTAGGCAACCCGGAAACCGATCCCTTTGAAGTGCAAGTGATCCAAGGCTTGCTCAACATATTTACTCAAACGACCACGACGACGACCAACTCGTTCACCGACCTAACTGTGACGGATCAAGTTGCCGTGGATGATGTTTCCATCGAGGAGGCCCTGACGATCCTCGGCGATGACGCAGCTCTTGATGACATCACCGCGGCTTTGGAAGCCAAGCTGGATCCCGGCAATGAGGGAGAGTTGCCGGCGATCAATTTGCAGAAGACCCAGGATCTCGACTTCGACGATGTCTCGGCGACCACACCCGAAGCGGTCACCTTCACTTACACCATTCAGAACACCTCGGATCAAGGGGACGGGGATCCGGATTCCTTGACGGTGACCTCGTTGCTGGATGACGACTTCGGAGATCTTCTCTCCGAAGCCCAAGCGGCCAACGGCGGAAGCCCCATCGTTTTAGCGGAAGGGGAAGCCTTCACTTTCTCAATCACCCGGAACGTCACACAAGACCAGCTGGGGCGCACCGCGACGGTGGAAGGCACCGATGAAGAAAATGACGTCGCAACAGACACTTTCAATCCGCAAGATTCCAATCCAAGCGCCGATGGGCAACTGGTCATTCGCGAGCCAATCGTTCAGGAGACGGTGGAAGAGGTCACCGACCTCGCGGCCACGCGCACGGTGGCGCAAGTCTTGCGCCTGCCCGATGATTGCGGCTTTGTCTTCTTGATCCTGAATGAGGACGGCTCGACGAGCGTGGAGACCTTGCTCGATGATGGAAACCCGCTTAGCGCCAATGCTTCCGCGCTTCTGGGCGAGCTGGATCCCGGTGATCTGCCGGGCGGATTTGGGGCGCCCCCCTTGCCAGCTTTGTCGGACCTGGAAAATGCGGGCGACGGGGATGTGGTTGGCACGGACACACAGCGCCGCGACGACGGGCAAACGAGCACAACCGAAACCGACGTTGCCATAGACGAATCGCCAGGCACAGCTTTTATCGGCGATCCCGAGGCTGATCCCTTCAACATTCAGGTCATTATCGGCCTGCTGGAAATCGATATCACCACCACCACAACAACCACCCAGGCCTTTACCGACCTGACGGTGACGGACGAGGTGGCGGTGGACGATGTTTCCATTGAGGAGGCCCTGGCGATCCTTGGCGATGACGCGGCTCTGGATGACATCACCGCCGCCCTTGAGGCCAAGCTGGACCCGGGCAACCAGGACCCGATTGCTCAGGACGATGCCCTGTCGACAGACGAGGACACGGCCATCAATGGCTCCGTGTTTGACGACAACGGCAACGGTGCGGACAGCGATCCGGACGGGGACACAATCACGGTCACGCAAGTGAACGGTCAGGCCGGGGCTGTGGGCAGCCAGATTGCGCTGGCCTCGGGGGCACTCCTGACCCTGAATGCCGACGGGTCCTATGCCTATGACCCCAATGGGGCCTTTGAGGACCTGAACGACGGGCAGTCGGATACGGATTCCTTCACCTACACCATCACGGACGGCAACGGGGGGACGAGCCAGGCCACGGCCACAATCGACATCGACGGGGTGACGGACGATACGGGTGGCGGCATCCTCAACATCGAGGAGGTGGAGGAACAGGTCAATCTGGAGGAGGTCATCGAGGCCTCTGCTGCGCGCACGGTGGCCCAGGTTCTGCGCCTGCCCGATGACTGCGGCTTTGTCTTTCTAATTCTGAACGAGGATGGCAGCACCTCGGTGCAGACCATGCTCAATGACGGCAATCCCTTAAGCGCCGATGCAGCGGCCCTCTTGGGCGACTTGGATCCCGGACAACTACCGGCCGGGGCCCTGCCCCCGGGCCTGCCGGCCCTCTCGGACCTGGAGAACGCCGGCGACGGGGATGTGGTGGGGAGCGATGAGCAACGCATCGACGGCGGCAGCTCGGATGTGGTCGAGACCCAGGTAGACTTTTTCCAAGAACCGGGCACTCTTTTTACCGGTGATCCAGTGAATGACCCCTTCAATGTTGTCGTCCTTCAAGGTGTGCTCAACATCACCATCACCACGACCACCACGACCACGCAGCTTTTCACCGATTTGACGGTGACGGACGAGGTGGCGGTGGACGATGTCTCCATCGAGGAGGCCCTGGCGATCCTTGGCGACGATGCGGCGCTGGACGACATCACCGCTGCCCTTGAGGCCAAGCTGGACCCCGACGAAAACAATCCCCCCCTTGCCTGCGATGACTTTTTCAGGACGGACGAGGATATGGAGGTTTCAGGCAACCTCTTTGAGGACAACGGCCATGGCCGGGACCGGGACCCGGATGGGGACCCGCTGAGTGTGATTAAGGTCAACGGAAAGCCCGCGTCTGTGGGGGAACAGATCACGCTGGCCTCGGGCGCTTTGTTGCTGGTTAAGGAGGACGGCACCTTCGATTACGACCCCAATGGGGCCTTCGATCACTTGAACAAAGGCGAGGAAGCCTCGGACCACTTCACCTACACCATCAGTGACGGCAACGGAGGTACGGATACCGCCAAGGCGGAGATCTGGATCAATGGGGTCGATGAGCCCGGCGGCCTGCCCGCGGTCTCCATCGATAAGTCTGGCAAGATCGTCAAGCACAAGCACTCCAAGTGGTGGCTTAAGAAGCACCCGGGCGACAAG
>JBCCHN010000120.1:0-16603 GCA_039028695.1 Pseudomonadota bacterium | reverse complement strand
TTCGTCCAGGATCAGCGGCTGACGCAGATTGGCGGCCAGACGGGCGTTGTCCGCCATGGCCATGCAGGGCTGTTCCAGATAGTAGTCCATATCGCCGAGCGCCATTGCAAAGCGGAGAGCCGCGTCCAACTGCCAGGCCCCATTGGCATCGGCCAAAAGCAAGACATCCTCTGGAACCACAGCACGAACCGCCTGCATACGGGTTGCATCCTCAAGCGGGTCGCCGCCCACCTTCACTTGTAGACGGCGGTAGCCCGCCTCGATGTGCCGTCGGGCGGTCTCCACCATGCGCTCAGGCGTATCTTGGGAGACGGAACGGTACAGCCAGACCGTCTCGCCGAAGCGGCCGCCTGTCAGCTCGGCCAAGGGCAGACCGGCCGCTTGCCCGGCGAGATCCCAACAAGCCATGTCAAGAGGGGCCTTAAGGTAAGGTTGGCCAAAAAAGGCCTGGTCCATGAGCTGATTGATCTTATCCAGCTGTCGGGGGTCGGCGCCCAATAGCTTCGGCAAAAGCTCAGGCATAGCGGCCCGAACACCGGCGGCAAAAGCTTCCGAATAAAAGGTGCCCAAGGGAGCCATCTCGCCCCAACCGGTCAATCCGCTGTCACTGTCCAAGCGCAGGATTGTAGAATCAAAACCCGCTTCAGTCTGGCCGCGACAACGGTAAGGTCCGTCGCTGAAGGGCTGAAACTGCCGATATGCGGCCGCGCCGATAATCTTCACGGGATCACCCTTATCCTGAACCTGCAAACATGCGGAACCTTCGAAAGACACCTTATAACATGGACACAAGTGTCCCACAGGACAATCGGCCAACTGTGATCACACTATTGACAGGGTCGCAAGCGCCGCCCCACAATCTTGATCAGCTCAGAAAGCGGCGACGATCAAAAGGAGGGCGCGGCCTTTGGGGGGCGATTATTCCGCTTGGCGCTTGCTCCATAGAGGTTGGGGACTGGGTGGCGCCTGGAAACCGGCATGGTCCAAGGCGGATCCAAAAAAACACTACGAGGTGGTCATCGTGGGCGGTGGCGGCCACGGGCTGGCCACCGCCTATTACCTAGCGAAAAATCATGGCCTTCATGATGTACTGGTGTTGGAAGCCGGCTGGCTAGGCGGCGGTAATACGGGCCGCAACACCACCATCATCCGTTCAGATTATTTTTTGGAGGCCAGCGGGGCGCTGAAGGAATTCGCCCTGGAGCTTTGGGAGGGCTTGAGCCAGGAGCTCAATTACAACCTGATGGTCTCGCAACGGGGCTACGTGGACCTGGCCCATTCCGACGGGGAGCTGGAGGCCTTCACGCTGAGGGCCAATGCCATGCTGCTGCGTGGCAGTGACGCGGCCATTTTGGACCGGCAAGCCCTAAAAGAACGGGTACCACCCTTGAACCTGGACCCTAAGGCCCGCTTTCCCATCGTGGGGGCTTTGCTGCAGGAGCGGGGCGGCACCCTGCGTCATGACGCGGTGGCCTGGGCCTATGCCAGAGCAGCGTCACGGCTTGGCGTGGATATCATCGAACAGTGCCCGGTAACCGGCTTTGAGCAGAGCGGAAATCGTATCGCGGCGGTGACCACGGCTCCTGGGACCATTGGCGCCGACAACGTGGTGGTTTCGGTGGCCGGGCAATCCAGCCAAGTGGCCAAGATGGCGGGGTTCCGCCTGCCCCTGCAGTCCATTCCGGTGCAGGCCTTTGTCAGCGAACCGGTGAAGCCGGCCTTGGACGTGGTGGTGAACTTTAACGCGGGCCTGGCTTATGTGGGTCAAACCGACAAGGGGGAACTTGTCATGGGCGGGGCGACCGAGGGCTATCCCGGCTACCGCGCCATGGGCGGGCAAGCCGCCATCGAGCACACGGCAGCCCGGATCATCGAGATGTTTCCCTTCACTGCCAAAATGCGGCTCATGCGCCAATGGGGCGGCATCGCCGACATCCCCATGGACGGCAACGCGATCATGGGCGCCACGCCAGTGGATAACCTTACCCTCAACGCCGGCTGGGGCTATGCAGGTTTTAAAGCCACGCCGGCGGTGGGCTGGAC
This sequence comes from Pseudomonadota bacterium, assembly GCA_039028695.1. Lineage (GTDB taxonomy): Bacteria > Pseudomonadota > Alphaproteobacteria > Kiloniellales > Kiloniellaceae > JANQKX01. The sequence goes on along the minus strand of JBCCHN010000120.1, from coordinate 14,560 downwards.
CATCGCCCAGACTGTAGCGCAAGGACGGGCCCATCCGCTCATCGCGCCCTTTGCCTTGGACCGTTTCGAGAGCGGGGCCTTGATCGATGACGCGGGTGCAGGGCCCGCGCCTTGGCTCCATTAAGAACACGAACGCAGAGGCAGCATGATCCACATACCCTGTCCCTGGTGCGGCCCGCGTGATGAAACCGAATTCACCTATGGGGGAGAGGCCGGGGACGTCATGCCGGCGCTGGATGGCCAGAGCGATCAAGTGGCGTGGCATGCCTTCGTGCACCTGAGCGAGAATCCGAGCGGACCGGTCAGCGAATTCTGGTATCACGGAGGCGGCTGCGGGCGCTGGCTGTTGGTGCGTCGCGACACGGCCAGTTATGAGATCTTGGAGGTGCGGGACGCCGTCGAGGCAGCGCGCGGGCCAAAGGATGACGTGGAACGATGAGCGCCTCCCCCCAAAGCCATCGGCTGCCAAGTGGTGGTCTGATCGACCGGACCCAGAGCCTCAGCTTTACCTTCGACGGGGAGACCTACGAGGGCTATGAAGGGGACACTTTAGCCTCTGCGCTTTTGGCCAACGGGGTGGACCTGGTGGGGCGCAGCTTCAAGTATCATCGGCCACGGGGTCTTTTATCCGCGGGCAGCGAGGAGCCCAATGGGCTGGTGCGGTTGGGAGAGGGCAATAGGGCTCGGCCCAACCTGCGCGCCACGGAAATTCCCCTCTTTGACGGCCTGGTGGCGCGATCGCAAAACGCCTGGCCCAAGCTGTCCTTCGACCTTGGCGCGCTGGCCGGATTGGCTGCACGTTACCTCAAAGCCGGATTTTATTATAAAACCTTCCTCTGGCCCGCCGGGGCCTGGCCCTTTTACGAAAAGCTGATCCGTCGTGCCGCCGGTTTGGGACAACCGCCTTGCGGCCCCGATCCGGCCCAGCACGAGCACCACCACCAAACATGTGAGCTCTTGGTGATCGGGGCGGGGCGGGCGGGCCTGGTCGCGGCCCTAGAGGCCGCCGAACAAGGTCGCCGGTTAATCCTCTGCGATGAACGTGCCGAGCTCGGGGGCTCTCTCGCCTGGACACGGGATCCTGTCGATGGTTTGGAGCCGATCGCGTGGTGGGATCAGGCTGTTGAGAAACTGGAGCAAAACCCCAAGGTGACCCTGCTTGCCAACACCACCGCTTTTTCCTGCCAAAACCTGCCGCTGGTTTTGTTGGAGGAACGGCGGCCGGGCGGGAACCACCGTCTATGGATTGTGAGGGCCGACGCGGTCGTCCTGGCCGGTGGGGCCATCGAACGGCCTTTGGTTTTTCCCGGCAACGACCGGCCAGGGATCATGCTGGCCTCGGCTGTTCGATTCTATATCCGGCATTATGGGGTGAAGCCGGGACAGCGGGCTGTCATCGTTACCAACAATGACTCGGCCTATGAGGCCCTTGAAGACCTTAAGTCGGCCGACATCCAGGTTGCCGGGCTGATCGACATGCGGCCCGCCGAGGCGGCCCCCTTTCGTCCAGACGGGGTACCAGTCTTTGCGAACTATGAGATCGCGGGGACGCGGGGTCGGAAGCGGCTGAAGGGGCTGACCCTTCGGTACGGAGTTGATGGGTCACGCGTGGACCTGGATTGCGACCTGTTGCTGATGTCGGGGGGCTGGACGCCAAACCTGCAACTCTATGCCCAGGCTGGCGGGCGGCTGATGATGGAGCCGCAGATTGGCGCCCATCTTCCCCATGACGCGACCACACCCCTGGCGGTCGTAGGCGCCGCTGCCGGAAAAGGGGTCTCACCGACTGCGGCAATGCCTCTCGCCAAAGGGCCAATGGCCTTCATGGATTTTCAGAATGACGTCACCACTGACGATCTGGATCTGGCCATGGCGGAAGGCTATGGGGATATCGAGCACCTCAAACGCTATACCACCACGGGCATGGGCACCGACCAAGGTAAGACCAGCAATATCAATGCCCTAAGCTTTGTAGCAGCACGCCAAGGCAGGTCGGCGGAGGCGGTGGGACATACCACCTTTCGCCCGCCCTTTACACCGGTCAGCCTGGGCGCCGTTGCCGGGCCAGCGCGGGGGCGAGACCTAGCGCCCACGCGACGCACCCCCTTTCACAAGGCGAACGAAAAAGCCGGCGCGGTTTTTGTGACCGCCGGCGATTGGCTCTATCCCCGCCACTATCCCCACAACGGCGAGGATATGGCGGCCGCTATCGCGCGAGAGGTGCGCAACACCCGCCGGCAGGTGGGCGTGGTGGATATGTCGAGCCTGGGCAAAATCGATGTGCAAGGGCCCGATGCCCCGACCTTCTTGGAACGGGTGTATTGTAACAATCTTGCCAACCTGGCCATCGGCCGGGTGCGATATGGTTTGATGCTGCGCGCCGACGGCATTCTTTTCGACGACGGGACCGTGGCCCGCTTGGGGGAGACCCACTTTCTGCTGACGACCACGACGGCGCGGGCCGGAGAGGTATGGCAGCACCTTGAGCGACTGCATCAATGCCACTGGCCGGACCTGGACATTCGCTTGACCTCGGTCACCGATGCCTGGGCAGCGCTGGCCATCGCAGGACCCCGGGCCCGAGATCTATTGACGGCGTTGGGTCCGGATTTCCCGGTGGACAAGGAATCGTTTCCCATGGCGTCCGTTCGGGAGGGACTGCTTGACGGCCTGCCCATTCGCCTCTATCGGGTTAGCTTTTCCGGTGAACTGGGATACGAGATCCATACCCCCGCCGGCTATGCGGAAGATCTTTGGGAGGCCGTAGACGTCGCCGGAGCGCCGCTTGGCCTCATGCCCTATGGCCTCGAGGCGCTGGACGTTATGCGCCTTGAAAAAGGCCACATTTCGGTAGGAACGGAGATTGATGGGCGGACTACGCCGGCAGATCTGGGCTTGGGGAAATTGGTGTCCCGGAAAAAGGACTTTCTAGGCCGCAGTCTCTTCCAGCGGCCTTACCTACAGGGTAAGGGCCGCCTGCAACTGGTGGGACTACAGCCTGTCGATGGCCAAACGGTTTTGCCGATCGGCGCCATGATCACAGCGCACACTTGGCAAGGCACCACCCAAGTCTCCTTAGGATATTTAACCGCCTCTCTCTACAGCCCCAGCTTGGAACACCCCATTGCACTGGCCCTCTTGAAGGACGGCCATGATCGTCTGGGCGATGAGGTCTGGGCGGTTTCACCGCTTGCCAATCAATCTGTCCGGGCGGCGGTCGTCTCACCCCACTTTTTCGATCCGGGTGGGGAGCGGCTCAATGGCTAAGACACTTCCTCCCCGAACCTTGTTACAGGACGAGATTGACGTCTTCTCAAGGCAAGCACCCGAAGGCTTAGTCATTGCAGAAGTCCGCGGGCGAACAATCATCAAGTTGGACTGGCAGGGTCAGGACAAGACGGAAAAACTGGACAAGGCCATGGGGGGCCTGTTGCCAACTGTAGGACAAAGCACGGCCGACAGCGGCAAGGGGGCCCTCCGGTATGCTCCCTTCAGCGTCCTCCTCGTATCAGCGGAGCTGACGGCACGGGACCTGGTTGCTGAACGGCAGAAGTCTCTGAGCGACTTAGGTGTGACCTGGGTGGACCTTAGTCACGGATACGTCGTTCTGAGACTGTCTGGAGAAAGGGCGCGAGAGGTGCTGGACAGCATGGCGTCGACGGATCTATCTGCCGGGCGATTTAATCCGGGTGCCGTGGCTCGAACCAGCATTCGGAAGCATCAAGTCCTTGTTCATAGTTTAAACTCTTCGTGCCTGGAGGTCTATTTAGAGCGAAGCTATGCCCTATCGTTTTGGCATCTTCTTGAACATAAGATCGCCCTTGGTTAGGACTGTTTCACGAAGAGCGCCACCAAGCCATCGATATTCTCCTCGGCGACCAAGGTGACCTTTTCCGCAGAACGAACGGAAATCTTCCCAACTTCGTCCCAAGCGCGCAGTTTGGCGGCGAAACCGTCGCTTTCATAGATCGCCGCATTAATGGAAAGGCATAAGAGTCCGCCCGTGCGGGTTATGCGTAAGAGTTCATCAAAAGCGTTTGGCCCCACGTGACCATGGGTAAAGGTGCCGCAAGACACCAGAAGGTCGTAGCTTTCTGATCGGACATTTAAGGGTGCATTCAGGTCGGCCTGGATCAGGCTTTGGTAGATGCCCTTTTTATGCGCTTGTTCCAGCATGGCTTGGGAAAAATCCAGGCCGTCCAGGGCGTTAAAACCAAGCCTGTGAAGCTGCTGCCCAACCAAGCCGGTACCACAGCCCACATCCAGGACGTGGTGGTTCTGATTACCGCTGGCCTGGGCCGCAATCTCGGCAATGCGGGCCGGCCCCACATAGCCCAAAGGCTGCACCATGTCCTGTTCATAACTTGCAGCCCAATCCCGGTACAGGGCCTGGGCCTGATCCGGCGCTTGGACGTCATAGGCCCGCTCTAAGAGAGACTTGGAGCTATCGTTTCCGGACATGGCAACCTCGATAGGCACAATTTGTTCTGCTTCGCCAGGTTACCTTTACCGGGTTCAATTGTCGATGTTGCTACTGATCGAACCGGACCAGCGGGTTCGAACAGGGCCGCTCATAGGCGTCATAATAACCCAGATAAGATACGTCGTCCCACGTCTTACCACCTTGTTCAAAAAAGTCGGTGGAGAACAGGAAGGCGGTCAGGATCTCCCGTTCGAACTTGACCAGCAGCTGGGCCCGCTTTTGCGGCAAAAGATACTGGAAAGAGCGGGAAAATACAATGGGCCCCACCAAGCGCAAGCCGTTGACTGCCATAGCATTTTGACGCATCGGCCGATTCTTGAGGACAAAGTTCCGGGCAAAGTCGGTGATGTCCGCCTCGGGCAAGCGTTGATCCGGCAGGTTTCGCGTAATCACCGCATGAACCAGGTCCTCGGGAGAGCGGAAGGCCCAACTTAAACCGCCAAAAAGCGCCAGGGCGCCGACGAAGAGTCCACCGCCTAAAAATACCCGCCGGGTCGCGCCGCCTTTGCTCTTGTTGGCTTCTTCTCGGGTACGATCTGGTGCGAGAGAATTGCTGCTCATCTGCTCTTACCCCCCTCAAGCCTGACTTGCGCTGAGGCGATCAGCGGTGCGCAAGGCCATGGATGATAGGGTCAAGGTTGGATTGACCTGTCCTCCATTGGGAAAGCCGCTGGCGCCAAGGACAACCAAATTTCTCAGCCGATGGTCAACCGAGTCCCGGTCGAGAACGGAGTCCGCGGGATCATTGCCCATCACGGTAGTGCCGTGGACATGGGTGCTCCGATCCAAGATGCCGGAGACTTCGATACGCTCAACCGGCAGGGGGGCAAAGGTCTCCGCGAGAAGTTCTTCAGCCTTTTCATAGGTCCGCAAAGCATAAGGACTAAATCCGTTGAATTGGGATACCGGCTTTTCTTGATCCGCGGAGATCGGCAAAACTCTATTTTCGGCCTGGGGAATGTCCTCGACCTTCATGAAAAGGGGTAGGACTTGGCGCCAGCGACCAGTTTCCCGTCGCAGGCGCCCCACGTTATAGGTCTCGATCACCATGCTGCCCCTTTCCCTGCGAAAGGCGCCGTCGTACTGGCTGAAATTATGACACCCCAAAATAGAGCCGCCGTTGAAATGGTCCAGCCCGTCTAGAAAGACCTCGGCCGTAAAGGCGAGCTGACAGTGGAGGTTTCGTCCCAAGTGCGGCCGCTCCAAACCGGAGCGCAACATGATGGTTGGATTAAAAATACCATTAGCCGCCAAGACCACCAGGTCGCCACGAACTTGCTTTTCCCGGCCGTTGTGCCGAAAGACGAGGCCTCGCGCTCTGCCGGCGGCCATATCAATGGATTGCACATCGGCTTCAAGCAAAACCGAGACCCGCGGATCTTCAAAAGGCCCCATCATGCCATTCAAAACGGTGAACTTGGCACCGATGGGACAGACGGTGCAGACCGCATTGGCGCAGCAGGCGGGCCGAGTATCCGTGTCCCGCGACGCTCGGGCGGTGGGCACGGGGACATGGTATTCCGGGCTGGCCCGGACCATGGCCTGGTCCGCATCGGAAATATTGTGGGCCGGCTGGGGATAGGCTTTGGATTGGGGCCAATAGGGCGCCGTCGGACCGGCGATCTGCATTAGCGCTTCGGTTTGGACGTAATAAGGCTCGAGTTCTTCATAGGACAGGGGCCAGTCCCGGCCCACGCCGTAAAGGCTTTTCAAGCGCATATCGTTCGGGAGAAAACGCGGTGTGTTACCGACCCAACAATTGGAGCATCCCCCAAACCCAATGGAAAAGACCCAACGGAAGGCGTGGTCCCCGGTACGATTGTAGTAGTGGTGCGGAGAAAGATCCGAGGGCAGGCGCCGTTCGACCTGCCAGGCATGATCGCGCAATTTTCCCTTTTCCAACACCAACACACGATAATTGCCGGGGTTACGCTCCAGATAACGCTTTAGAAAAAAAGCCGCAGAAAAGCTGGAGCCAACCACCAGAATATCGTAGCTGTCGTCTGGCTGAGCGATGGGCGTCATGGGTTAAAAGCCGCCTCGGGCTCGGGTGTCATTTCGGCAAAGCAAGGTCAAAACCGGCGTAATTAAGCTTTTGCTTAGCTAAGTACTCCTTTTTCTCGAAATATCATAGTTTCAAAATTGTAAAGATTCCCTAATCTGGGGCGAACAATTTGGTGACAAAGGGACAGCTGTCGCCAATTTAGCCGCGGATAATAGGGGCTGTGGCCCCTATTCCGCCGCCTCTTGGTAGGCTTGCATGGGCGGGCAGCTGCACACCAGGTTGCGGTCGCCGGCCACGTTGTCGATGCGCCCCACGGGCGGCCAGTACTTGTCTTCACGCAGGCCCCTTTGCGGGAAATAGGCCGCTTCCTTGCTGTAGGGATAGGACCAGTCGCCCTCCAAAAGCAGATGATGGGTGTGGGGCGCGTTTTTCAGCAGATTATTTTGAGGATCCGCTTCACCGCTTTCGATGGCAGCAATCTCTAGGCGGATGGAGATCATGGCATCGCAGAAGCGGTCCAATTCCCGCTTGGCCTCACTCTCGGTGGGCTCCACCATGAAAGTATCCGCCACCGGGAAGGACATGGTGGGGGCATGAAAGCCATAATCCACCAGACGTTTGGCGACATCGTCCACGGTCACGCCGCAGCCTTCCTTAAAGTGCCGAAGATCGACAATGCATTCGTGGGCCACCATGCCGTTTTTGCCCGTATAGAGAATCGGATAATGGGGCGCCAGGCGATGAGCAATGTAGTTGGCGTTCAGGATCGCCACCTGGGTCGCCTTTTTCATGCCCGCACCGCCCATGAGGGTGATATAGGCCCAGGAGATGGGCAGGATTGACGCCGAGCCCCAGGGCGCGGCAGAAACCTCACCCACGGTCTCGCGCCCCTCGGCCGCCGGGTTTACCCCATCCACCACCACGTGATCGGGCAAAAAGGGCGCCAGGTGCGCCCGCACGCCGATGGGTCCCATGCCGGGGCCGCCGCCGCCGTGGGGAATGCAAAAAGTCTTATGCAGGTTCATATGGGAGACATCCGCGCCGATATCGCCGAGCTTGGCAATGCCGAGCAGGGCATTCAGATTGGCCCCATCGATATAGACCTGACCACCGTGTTCGTGCACGGCATCGCAGATCTCACGGATCGCTTCCTCGAAAACGCCGTGGGTCGAGGGATAGGTGATCATCAGGGCAGCAAGATTCTCGCTGTTGGCGGCGGCCTTGGCCTTTAGGTCGACCACGTCCACGTTGCCGTGATCATCACAGCCCACCACGACCACATCCATGCCCGCCATATGAGCCGAGGCCGGGTTGGTTCCGTGAGAGGAACTGGGGATCAGGCAAATGTTGCGATGCCCCTCACCCCGGCTTTCGTGATACATGCGAATGGTCAAAAGACCGGTGTATTCTCCTTGCGAACCCGCATTGGGTTGAAGGGACACGGCATCAAAACCAGTCACCTCGCAGAGCATATCCTCCAGCTCTTCAAAAAGCTGCTGATAGCCTTGCGCCTGCTCTAGCGGGGCAAAGGGGTGCATGGCTGAGAAGTTCCGCCAGGTAATGGGGATCATTTCGGATGTGGCATTGAGCTTCATGGTACAGGAACCCAGGGGGATCATGGACTGATTGAGCGCCACATCCTTAACAACCAACCAGCGCAGATAGCGCATCATCTCAGTCTCAGCATGATAGAGATTAAAGACCGGATGGGTTAGGAAATCGGAGGTACGTTTCAAGTTATCCGGGATCACCTCGGCTACTTCGTCGTCCAGCGCCGTGATGTCGAGAAGCCGATCAGCCTTGGTGGCAAAAACCCGCCAGAGGGCTTCCAGGTTTTGGCGCTTGGTGGTCTCGTCCAAGGTGATGCCAAGGTGATCCGCATCGATGACCCGCAGGTTGATGCGTGATTCCTTGGCCCGGGCGGCGATTCGGTTGGCCTGACCGGGGACACGAACCTTGATTGTATCGAAAAAGGCATCGTGCACCACTTGCACACCGAGGCGGCGCAGACCCTCGGCCATGATTTGGGTCATCCGGTGCACCCGACCGGCAATCAATTTCAAGCCGTCAGGGCCGTGATATATGGCATAGAGCGCGGCAATTACCGCTAAAAGAACCTGAGCCGTGCAAATGTTACTGGTCGCTTTTTCGCGGCGAATGTGCTGCTCGCGAGTTTGCAAAGCCATGCGCAGGGCGGGCTTTCCTTGAGAATCCACGGACACACCGATGATGCGCCCAGGGGTGGAGCGCTTGTAGGCATCCCGTGTGGCAAAAAAGGCCGCGTGAGGCCCGCCATAGCCCATGGGCACGCCAAAACGCTGGGCGCTGCCCACCACCACATCGGCACCCATTTCACCAGGCGGGGTGAGTAAGACCAAGCTCAAGATATCGGCTGCGGCCACCAGAAGGGCCTTTTTGGCGTGGACCCGTTCGGCCAGGCCGCTAAGGTCCCGAACCTCGCCGCAAGAGCCAGGATACTGCACCAGGACTCCGAAATAGTCCTCTTGGTCTATGGCAGTATCGAAGGGGTCGGCGATCACCACCTCATAGCCCAGGGTACCGGCCCGAGTCTCAATCACGGCAATGGTCTGCGGATGACAGTCGGGGGAGATGATAAAGCGCTTAGACTTAGATTTGGAAACCCGGTCAGCCATGGCCATAGCCTCGGCCGCGGCGGTACCTTCGTCCAAAAGCGAAGCATTGGCCAGATCCATGCCGGTCAGGTCCATGACCATCTGCTGGAAGTTAAGCAGCACCTCTAGGCGGCCCTGACTGACCTCGGCCTGATAGGGCGTATAAGCCGTGTACCAGCCGGGGTTTTCCAGGACATTGCGCAGGATCACACTGGGTAGAACCGTACCGTGATAGCCCATGCCCATCATGGAGATGTAGACCTTGTTGCGGCCGGCCATTTGGCGCAGGTAAGAGAGCATCATGCGCTCGCTCTTAGCGTCGTCCACGGCCAAGGGCTCTTTGGAGACGATATCGGCGGGAACGGTTTTTTCAATCAACTCGTCCAAGGACGACAGGCCAAGCGCTCCAAGCATCTCATCGATCTGTTCTTCGCCCGGCCCGATATGGCGCCGCACAAAGTCGCCGCGCATTTTGAGCTCATCCAAGCTGTGTCTTGTCTCCGACATTACTCTTAACTCCGCCATCTTCGATTTAGTTATGACTGCTTGAGTCGGTTCACCACCCCGCCGCTCGGGGTCTGCTGAGCCGGCTCGACTGGTCAAGAGGACCTAGTCCAAGGTGGACAACAGCTCCTTGTAAGCCGCCTCGTCCATGAGTCCGTCCAGTTCAGAGGCCTCACCCACGGTCAGTTTGAAAATCCACCCGTCGTCTTCAGGGTTCGAGTTCAAGAGCGCGGGATTGTCGTTTAGCGCTTCGTTCGCCTCGACCACCGTGCCGGTGATGGGTGCGTAATATTCGCTGGCCGCCTTGACCGATTCGATGACGCCCACTTCGTCGCCCTTGGCCAGATCTGTATCCGCCTCGGGCAAATCCACAAAGACGATATCGCCCAATTGCTCTTGCGCGTGATTACTGATGCCAACAGTGGCTTGCGAACCGTCAATCTCTACCCATTCGTGATCTTCCGTGTAACGTCGATCAGCCATGTCCAATCCCCCTTTATAGTTAGCCTCGATAGTAATTTGGTTTGACAAAAGGCAATTTCACCACCTGGCACGGCAGAATCTTGCCGCGAACCTCACAGGCAACTTCGGTACCCTCCGCCGCGTAGGCGCTGGCCACATAGCCCATGGCCACCGGGCCGCCGGCCGTGGGCCCAAAGCCGCCACTGGTAATCGTGCCGATATTTGCCCCCTCGGCGTTGACGATGGAAACCCCCTCGCGAATCGGCGCCCGCCCGAGGGGCTTGAGACCCACACGCTTACGCGGCGCGCCGTTGGCCAGTTGATCTTGAACGATATCGGCGCCGGGAAATCCGCCCTCTTCACGTCGACGCTTTTGGATGGCCCAGGTTAAGGCGGCTTCCACCGGGGTGGTGGTGGTATCTATATCGTGACCGTAAAGGCACAAACCGGCCTCGAGGCGCAGGGAATCCCTGGCGCCCAAACCAGCGGGCGCGACCCCCTCTTGCGCCAAAAGGCGGCGGGCCACTTGCTCAGCCTTGTCGGCCGGAATGGAAATTTCGTATCCGTCCTCGCCCGAGTACCCTGAGCGGCTGGCGCGGCACGGCACACCATCAATTAGGATGTCGCGGACCGTCATGAAGGCCATATCCTCAACCCCCGGCGCCAGCTGCGCGAGGGCCGCGGCTGCCTTGGGCCCTTGCAGGGCCACCAGGGCCAGGTCCGATAATTCGGTCACCTCGACCTTGCCATGCAATTCCCGGCGCAGATGAGCGAGATCTTCCACCTTGCAGGCCCCGTTCACCACCAAATAAAGGCAATCGCCACCATTGGTGATCATCAGATCGTCCAGGATACCGCCCGCCGGGCTGGTAAAAAAGCTGTAGCGGATAGCGCCGGGTTTGATGCCTTGAACGTCCGCCGGCAGGATCGCTTCTAGAGCGGCGGCGCGGTCATCGCCGTCTAATCGCACCTGCCCCATGTGAGAGACGTCGAACAAGGACGCCTCGGCCCGTGTGTGTTTGTGCTCGGTCATGATACCGGCAGGGTACTGAATGGGAAGCTCGTAGCCGGCAAAGGGCACCATCTTGCCGCCTAGCTCCACGTGCAGATCGTATAGGGGCGTCCGAAGCGTGACCTGTTCACCCGTCTTGTCATCCGATTTATCTGGCGACATTGTCGATCTCCTCACCAACAGCCCGGCGCCGTGGCCAGAACTGCTTGTCATTGTCAAAATCCGTTTCAATCAACGGGAGGCTGTTGAGCTTCTCATCGCAGAAACCGGAGTTGAGGCTGTGTCCCACCTCGGGCCAGGGCGTCGGGATAACCATCATCAGATCGCACCGATTTTGGCGCGCCCTCGGCGCTTTCACAAGGTCAATAAGTCCTCGCCGAAGGGTCTCACCGCATCTTGATTGCCAGGAGCGCGAGATAGGGCGCACGCTAGAGGCACTCAATACCTCTCTCCCCCCTGCAAAAACACGAATGACAAAACTCCTCCTCCACTCTTTTGTTCCAAATTGAGATAAAGTTTCCTATCGGAAACAAACTAAACAGAAACAATCCCGATTTCAAGACCTTTTTAGTCGATTTTAGATTTTGACCACCTGCTCTGCATTTAGGGGGCAGGCCCGCCGCGTCACTGGCCTCAAGGTACGGGCCTCAGGGTACTGGCGTCAGGTTAATGGCCTCGTTTAGGCGGCCGTGACCCAAAGAACCACCGCATCCTCCGGACCAGTGGACACACAGGCATGGCCCATCGCGGCATCATAGTAGGCACTATCGCCTTCGCCCAGCGCCACAGGCTCGTAGAACTCGCTGTAAAACAAGACCTTACCGCTTAGGACCAGCAAAAATTCCTCGCCCTCGTGGCGCACCCAACCGGAAAATTCATCAAAAGAGCGAACCCGGATGGTGCTCTTAAAGGGAACCATTTTTTTGCGGGCAATCTCGGTGCACAACAGTTCGTGCTCATAGGTAGGCGTCGGGTGCTTTTTTCCCTCCCCGGCTGAGGTGATGCTGCGCCGCCCCAAGGTTGGGCGGTGTTCCGCGGAAATAAAAAGTTGGGGGACTTCAATGCCTAGGCCGGCAGCCAGCTTTTGCACCGCCTCGAAGGTTGGAGACATTTGCTCGTTTTCAATTTTCGACAGAGTAGATCGGGCCAGACCCGTGCGCTGACTGACCTCTTCCAAGGTCCAATTTCGGCCTTTCCGAATCTCGCGCACCCGCTCGCCGAGCCGGAGGGGTTCAGCCAGGGTATCCTCAACCTGGGAGCCGATTACGAGGTGAGCATTCTCTCCACTCCCCAAAGACCGCTCCTGTTCCATCGTTACTCCCGTCGCTGCGGCCCCGCTTGCGAAGATCTCTTTGCTAGAGCCTCTTAATCGAGGCCTGCCTGCCCAACGCTCGACCCACGGGGCAGGTAAAATCGAGTGGCATACTAAGTTTCCCTTTTATCATCAAAGTTTCCTATAATCATCATTTTTTATTGTGATTAGAGAAAAAGAGCGCTATGGAAATCGTTAGTTCTCTTTGAGCGTGCCATCCTAGAAGCCGAAGTGACGGAAACAGGATCGGAAAGGGCCGCCACGGCAAAGCTTCGGCCCAGCGGTTGTGTCCTTGATGGATGGAGCCGGCTTTAATGGTCCCGGTGTTTAGTTGAGCGTGCGGCAATTGAGCGCCGCGGCCGTTTGAGGAAAAAAGATGTCATTGAGTATCTTTGATCTTTTTAAGGTCGGCATCGGCCCCTCAAGCTCCCATACGGTGGGGCCCATGTGGGCGGCCCATCGCTTTTTGCTGGATCTGGAAACCGAAGGTGTGCTGGATCAGGTCGAGCGCCTGCAAGTCGGCCTTTACGGTTCCTTGGCGCTCACGGGCAAGGGACATGCCACGGACATCGCGGTTTTGCTGGGACTTTCCGGGGAAAAGCCCGACGAGATCGATCCCGATCGGGTCGATGGCTTGATCGAGGAAATTCGCGGCAGCGGTCAACTTCAATTGTTCGGCCGGCGCCCCATTGCCTTCACGGAAAAAGAAGACCTCATCTTTCACTTTCTAGACAGCCTGCCCAAGCACCCCAACGGGATGCTTTTCACCGCCTTCGACGCCGTGGGTAACGAGCTCTTGAGCGGGATCTTTTATTCCGTGGGCGGGGGATTTGTCCTCAGCGACGAGGAAGTGGATCAGCCCGCGGGGGATGAGCGCAGCAATGTGCAACAACCTTATCCCTTCGATTCTGCTGACGAGTTGCTGCGGATCGGCGAGGAAACGGGATTGTCGATTTCCGATATCGTCATGGCCAACGAAAAAGCTTCGCGCGGCGCGGAGGAAATCAACGAGGGCCTGCGCAAAATTTGGACCGTCATGAACGGCTGTATCGAGCGAGGCTGCAGCGAGGAGGGTTACCTGCCGGGCGGGCTCAACGTAAAGCGGCGCGCAGCCTGCATGAAGCGAGACCTCTGCGATCGACCGGAGATGGGTTTGCAAGACCCCTTAACAGTAATGGACTGGGTGAACCTCTTTGCCCTGGCGGTCAACGAGGAGAACGCCGCGGGCGGACGGGTCGTGACAGCCCCAACAAATGGCGCCGCCGGGGTCATTCCCGCCGTTGTAGCCTATTACGACCGCTTCGTGCCTGGCTCGAATGAAAAGGGCATTTTCACCATGCTTTCCACCGCGGCGGCCATCGGCATGCTGTACAAGAAAAATGCCTCCATCTCGGCGGCGGAAGTGGGCTGCCAGGGCGAAGTGGGCGTGGCCTGTTCCATGGCGGCAGGCGGCCTGGCTGCTGCCATGGGCGGCACCAACCAACAGATCGAAAATGCCGCTGAAATTGGAATGGAGCACAATTTAGGGCTCACCTGCGACCCCATCGGCGGATTGGTCCAGGTGCCCTGCATCGAGCGCAACACTATGGGCGCGATCAAGGCCATCAACGCGGCCCGTTTGGCCCTCAAGGGCGACGGCACCCACAAAGTATCGTTGGACAAGGTGATCGAGACCATGCGCCAAACCGGCATGGACATGCAGGCGAAATACAAAGAGACTTCGCAGGGCGGCCTGGCCGTCAATGTGGTGAACTGCTAATGCGCGGAACCGGACAGTCCCTGAAGGTCGCGTAAATCCTGTTTCGACCCTTCCGCCCAAATACCCCTGCCCTATAAATCGTCCCGGTTATAATCCAATTCTTCAGGGCTGAGTTGCAGTCCGACATAAATGCGGTAACTGGCCCCATTTCTCCCGGGCGCCAAGGGAATACGCGGGGTTACCTCATCGACCGATTCGACCTTGGCCCCATTGGCCGGCAAGCTCAGCTTGACGTCAAAGGCTTCGCGGGCGAGGACATTCAGATCCCAGCGGGCGATGGCGACGAAATATTCGATGTCAGCCACATTGCTCTCGTCGGCGGGACCACGGCGGGCCTGAACCCGCACCCGCATATCCACATCGATCGCATTCTCGTCATATTCGCAAGTT
>JBCCHN010000119.1:0-16645 GCA_039028695.1 Pseudomonadota bacterium | reverse complement strand
GTCCATGGTCGCGTTGACGGTGGTGTCCCCGACCAGGATGGGTCCGGTGCGGTGAAGCATCAGGTACATCCCCGCCGTGCGACGCACCCCTTCGCGCAGCCCGACGACCTGCAGCGCGGGGCGGATCGTCTCGGGATTCGAACACATCTGCATTGGGACGGGCGCGATGCTGCTCATAGAGCATGTAGCTGCCCGAAAAGAGAATGGCGCGGGCGGCAATATCCTCATCGTCGGTGACCATCAATCCCCCTTCGCCCGAGTTGATATGCTTGAAAGTCTGGGTGCTGAAACAAGCGGCTTTGCCGAAACCGCCGGTCAGGCGCCCGTCCCAGCCGGCCCCCATGGTATGGGCGCAATCCTCAATCACGATCAGGCCCAACTCGTCGCAAACGGCCATGACCGCGTCCATATCGGGGATATGTCCCCGCATATAGGAGAGCATTAAATACTGAGCACCGCTTTGCCCGGCTTTCTTCCGGAGATCATCAATGTCGATCACGTAACGATCGTCAATATCCACGAGGACGGGTTCCGCCCCGGCATGGGCAATGGAGCCGGGAACAGGCGCCAGGGTAAAGGCATTTACCAACACCTTGTCTCCCGCCTGCACACCGGCGGCCTTAAGAGCCAGAAAAAGCGCGCAGCCGCCCGAATTCACGCCGACGCAAAAGCGCCGTCCGCAATAGGCGGCGAACTCCTCCTCCAGCAGGGCTGCTTCAGGGATGGAGTTGCGGTCCTCACCGTAGCGGAACAGGCGACCGTCCCGCATGAGGCCAACGGCTGCCTCAATACCCGCATCGGGAATTGGGTCGGGCGCAGAAAGGTCGCCGCCAAAAACCGTGCGGGTTTTTTTGAGCTTGCTGTCGACAACACCGTTCATGGCTTGATCTCCGGAACCGATAACTCAAAATCCTCATCAGGAAAGTACTTGGCCAAGCGGACGTCGCCGGTCAGGGCGTGCCCCTCCATGCCTTCCAAGCGGGAAATGCGACTGGCCACCTGCGCCACTTGCCGCGAGGCTTGGCGGCTCATCTTCTGGTAGGACAGAGCCTTGATAAACTTCTGCGCGTTCAGGCCACCGGAATAGCGTCCGGCGCCCATTGTGGGCAGGATGTGGTTGGGGCCAGAACACTTATCGCCAAAGGCTACGGTGGTTTCCTCGCCCAAAAAGAGGGAGCCATAGTTTTTCAGGCGACCCAGCCACCAGTCCAAGTCCGCCGCCTGGACTTGCAGGTGTTCGGGCGCATAGCGGTCGCATATGGCGGCGGCCTCTTCTCGGCTGTCAGCGACCACGATCTCGCCATGATCGCGCCAGGCCGCCTCGGCGGACTCGCCCGACAAGCCGGGCAGGGATGCGATCACCTCCGGCATGAGCCCAAGGACTCGCTGCCCCAAATCGTAGGAGGTGGTGACCAGCCAAACCGGCGAGTCCGGGCCATGCTCAGCTTGGCCGGCCAAATCGGCAGCCACGATGGCGGGATCGGCGCTGTCGTCCGCGACCACAAGGGATTCGGTGGGGCCCGCAATCACGTCAATACCGACCCGGCCGAACAGCAGGCGTTTGGCCGCGGCGACATAGCTGTTGCCGGGCCCAACGATGATGTCAGCCGCATGGCCGGTGAAATGCCCAAAGGCCAAAGCTGCCACTCCTTGCACGCCGCCCAGGGCCAATACGTGATCCACGCCGGAGAGCTTCATGGCATAGAGGATGGCTGGATGAATGCGTTGATCGCCCTTCGCTGGCGAGGTGGCAATAACGTTTTCCACACCCGCCACCTTGGCGGTACAGACACTCATGATGGCCGAGGCGGCATGGGCGTAACGCCCGCCCGGAACGTAACAGCCCGCCGTGGTGACGGGAATAAGGCGCTGTCCCACGATCAAGCCATCCACCAATTCGGTCTCGAACTCCTGCTGAGAGTCCCGCTGGCGCTGGGCGAAGTCCTGCACCCGGGCATGGGCGAAGCGCAGGTCGTCCTTGACCGATTCCGCAAGCTGGCTTTCCGCATCCCGAAACCAGTCCTCGGGTACGACCACATCGCCATCCCAGGCATCCAGTTCGCGGGCATAAGACCGGGTCCGCGCCTCGCCGCCGGCCTCAATCTCAGCCAGCATCTGGCTCACCGCTTCGTCCCTTTGGGTGATGGATAGGCCAGCCGACTTACTCGCCCGCTTCAAATAGGTCTCGCCCATGTTATCACTACTCCCTTGTTGACCGCTTCTTATTGGACCGCTCCCATTCATGGGTGAAGGTTTCGTCTTCTTAATTGAAGGTCAATTTCCAATTTGAAAGCGCTTTCAAAATATTTTAAACAGAGACGATGGTCTTTCGTCAATGCCTTGCTCGCGCCGGACCTTGATCGATTAAAGCCTGGTGGGCACAAACTAAACGGGTAAAATACCTCAAAAATCATGGGAGTAGAATGTCCGGACGTCGCGATAAGGTAAGGGGGCAAGAAGGCCAAGTCAGAAGGGCCGAGGGATTGTCGGCGACTTTGGAGGACGTAGCCCGGCACGCCGGTGTTTCCCCGGCCACCGTATCGCGCTGTTTAAACAGTCCCAATTCGGTTCGACCGAACAAGCGTGAAAAGGTAACCCGCGCCATTCAAGAATTAAATTACGTCCCCCACGGCGCTGCTCGGGCACTGGCATCGCGTAAGAGCCGCATGATCGGGGCGGTGTTTCCATCGCTGGACACGGACCTTTTCGGTGGCGCCTTGGAGGCTTTTCAAGGGGAGGTGGCCCAGGGCGGCTACACGGTTGTGGTGGCATCGTCGGCCTATGACCCGGCGCAGGAACAAAGACATATCCGTAACCTTCTGGAAAGCGGTGTAGACGCGCTGATGCTCGTGGGTGCCGAACGGTCCGAGGAAGCCTATCGCTTGATCCGCGCCAAGGGTATCCCCTACGTGGTCATTTGGGTTTCGCAAGCCCCGTACCCTCACAACCTGGCCGAAAACCTGGCTCCCGATCTGCGCCACGATTGCGTGGGCTTTGACAACTGGGCGGCTGCGGCTGATGTGACGGACTACCTGTTATCCTTGGGTCATCGGCACTTTGCGATGATCTCGGGTACCATAGCGGGTAACGATAGGGCTCGCCTGCGGCTGGAGGGAGTCCGCGCTGCCTTGAAAGCCAAAAGCCTTGATCTAGCACCGGATCATCTGCATGAACGCCCTTTCCAGGTAGAAGATGGTCGGCAGGCCTTCCGCTGCCTCATGCAGGGGGAAACGCCTCCGACCGCGATCATTTGCGGCGCCGAACCCTTTGCTTATGGAGCGCTCTTTGAAGCCAAGGAGATGGGCCTGTCCGTTCCCGAGGATGTTTCCGTGGTGGGCTTCGATGATATGTGGTTGGCTGCGCACCTGTCGCCGGCTTTGACGACCGTACGTACACCGCGCACGAAAATGGGGCGACAGGCGGCGCGTTTTCTACTGTCACGCCTGATGGGCCAGGCGGTGGCCGATCCCCCACCCCTGGAAACAAAGCTGGTGATACGCAAGTCAACCGGGCCGCCGCCGGGTAGTAGCGGTTTATAACTCCATAACTCCTTCGGTCCCGATAAATTGAAAGTAAAGAAACCATGTCCCTTTTTTCAGAAGAGCTGCCCACTTTCGTAAGTCATTTGGAATGTTCCATGACCGGCGAGACCTTCGAGTGCGATCGTCTTCACGGGCTTTCTCCCGTGGGTCGTCCGCTCTTGGTGCGCTACGACTTGGAGGCTTTGGGCAAGGCCCTTGATAAGGAGACCCTGGCACGACGGAGTGGCGGCTTTTGGCGCTACCGGGAGTTTTTGCCCGTGCGGCAGACAAAAAATGTCTTGCGCTTGGGTGAGGTCACCACGCCGCTTATTGAGTTGAACCGAAGTGTCGCCCATCCACAAAATGTCCTGGTCAAGGATGAGGGTCGTCTGCCGACCGGATCCTTTAAGGCGCGAGGCTTGGCATTGGCAGTTTCCATGGCCAAAGAGCTGGGGGTGGATCATCTGGCCATGCCAACCAACGGAAATGCCGGTGCGGCCATGGCTGCCTATGCCTCCCTCGGTGGGATCCAAGCTACGGTCTTTTGTCCGAGCGATACGCCCGATGTGAACGTGCGCGAAATCGAACTTCAGGGTGCTCGAGTCTACCGGGTCAATGGCCTGATCAACGACTGCGGGAAGATCGTCGGCGAGGGTAAGGAGTCCGTCGGCTGGTTTGACCTATCGACCCTCAAGGAGCCCTATCGCATTGAGGGGAAAAAGACAATGGGGCTGGAGCTGGCCGAGCAATTGGGCTGGGAGTTGCCCGATGTGATCTTTTACCCCACCGGCGGGGGTACAGGCTTGATCGGAATGTGGAAGGCCTTCGACGAATTGGAAAAGATCGGCTGGATCGGATCCAAAAGGCCGCGCATGGTGGCGGTGCAAGCCAGCGGTTGTGCGCCCATTGTAAAGGCCTATGAGGAGGGGGAAGAGCATGCCCCCCTTTGGCAGGATGCCCATACGGTGGCCGCCGGAATTCGTGTCCCCATTGCCGTGGGTGATTTTCTAATCCTGCAGGCCGTGCGGGAGTCGGGCGGCTTTGCCATCGCCGTTGATGACGATACCATCCTGGCCGCGCGGGATCGGGTATCACAAGAAGACGGTGTGCTGCTGTGTCCGGAAGGCGCGGCCACCCTGGCGGCTTACGAGAAGGCCTTGGACGAAGGTCGAGTGTCTTCTGGCGACCGGGTGGTGCTCTATAACTGCGCTACGGGTCTGAAGTATCCCATGCCACCCGTTGAGCGGGATTTGGATCGGCACCAACCCATCGACTACGGCCAGTTCGGGGGTTGAGCTCACGGGTCGATCGGCGCGAGGATGATCTGCCCGCCGGCGGTGATGTCCGCCATCGGGCCGGTTGCCAGACCCTCGTAATCTGTCTCGCTTACGACCACAACCGGGGTCTCCAGGCCATAGAGGCGGTCAGCGACCATGGCACCCATGGTCAGGTTCACGTCCGCCTTTCTGAGCACCAGGGCGGCCGGACCTTTCTTGTGCCGCAGGGCTTCTGCGAGGGCCGCCGGGGTGCCTGCCGAGCCCCGGGATTGGGGCATGACCAGAACCTGCCCGGCAATACAGAGTCCCGCTTGCGGGTGCAGGCGATCCAGAATTCTGCCGCTGCCCGGATCAAAGGCGCCCCAAAAACTCAAGGCCTCTTCCAGTTTAAGGACGGGTCCCCGCGCCCTGCCGCCGTTGAGCACCTGCTCGGCTTGAATGGAATTTTTCATGTCATAAGCCCCAGGTCGACGAAGACCACAATCGGGGATCACGGCGGACTTCACCGGCAATCGCAGATTCGACACAGTCCGCCAGGCTGCCGAAAGCTACCTCCACCGGCAGCATGCCCGGCGCGTAATAGGCCCATTTAGCCGAATTGGTCATGACCCGGCCCCGGCAACCTCGAATGGCTGGGCTGAAGTAGGTACAGGTGTCTACGAGTACATCTACCCCGGCAGATTCAAGGTTTTCGAGCCAACCCCTTTCCGCCGCTGCCGCTGCCACATAGCGGCTGGTAGAGACGTAAAAATGAACATCGGTGTGCACTTTTCGGTCACCCATTTGATGATGTAGCCGAGCAAACTCCTCGAGTGAAAAGTGCGGCGTGCCCAAGGAAACCATGGCGAGCGGGCCCGGCCGAGCGGAAGAAAGGGCATCGCGCGCCGCCATCAAGTCAACCGGTTCGACCTTGATCACCTGCGCGGGCTCTTGCTCTTGAAGAGCTTCGTCCAGGGTAGCGGCCTCGGGCGTGAGGCCCACTGCGTGAAAGAGCGCCACACCACCCGCGGCGGCTGCGGCGGCCCCCAGGCCTTTCAAGCTATCGTTCGGTGTGTCGAGGGGCAGACCAGTGATCACGGGGACCGCGTTGCCGCAGGTCCGGCCCAGGTGGTGGCCCAGGACATGACAAAACAGCTCGTTACCTATTAGGCTTTCGGGAAAGGCGGCCACGTCGACCACAATGGTGGCCTTGCGGTTTTTATCTCGGTGAAGGCCTGCATCGGGAACCCGCCCGGTCAGGCCGGCGCAGACATCGAGAAAGTCGCCGTATTTGTTGGTGCGTGCACCGACGACAGAGTTGTAATAGGCCACCGCATTGGATTCTCCCACAATAATGTGGTCGCCGAAACCCGGACCATCGGGCAGGTGATAGGGGCTGCAGGTCCAAACTGGCTCCGCCCCCAGTTTTAAATAGTCCTCGGCCAGGCGCCGGGAGTCAGCCAAAGTATCAGGATCGGCGCCGTCGCGTAGTTCCTCCTGGATGAGGCTGACGGGTACCGTGTTGGTCCAGGCAGTTATGGGAAATCGCGCGCCCCGCTCCAGAAAAAAGCGCGAAAAGTCCAAGTGCGCCTGGCCGTAATAATGGCAGGCGTCCACGTGGACGAAGTTGGCGGGACGCAGGCGTTTCGCGCCCATTACTTCGGCCGCGCGCACCACTACCTCCAAAGCGAACTTGAGGGCGTCCCCTTCATCGCCATTGAGGAGTCCCTGTTCTTCCGCCGTGAGGGTAAGCGGGCTGATCATGAACCCATTGAAAACACCTGCGCTGTTTTGGCAAGCCGAATTCGCCGGTAAACAAGGTTTGATCCGCAAAGTCCCATATTTCAGGTTGCCGCCTTTCCCCCCTGTCAGACCGTCCGCGCTCCTTACGCGGTCCATCCAAGGGGTGACCATAAGGGCGAGGGCGCCGCAGAGCGCCATGGTGATGATGACCCAGGGCCCTTCAGTGCCCACGTAAACGGTGGTGCTAAGGTCGGCGATGGCGTCCGGAATGGGTTGATACTGGATGGAGGATCGCAAGACCGGTTTCCCGCAGCGAGGCGACAAAGCGCCGGGGCGCTTGGGACTCGCTCATCTTGATGGCAAGGAACTTAATGGACGTGCTGATCGCCTCACCCGGCGGCCTGTAGGGTGGTAAAAAAGATCTCTTTTACCGCCTTGGCATCCACATCCGCGCACCAGCGTAGCCGAGCGTGAGTCGGATCGAGGGATAGCCGGGTTGCACCGCTATGTTCGCCGTCCAATATGACCTCCACATGGTCTTCGAGGATTTGAAAAAGGTCCGGTCGGATGATGGAGATCACCGCCATCGCATCATGCATGTAGCATCCTTTGATGCCCTTCGCCTGCTCGTGGAAGTCAAAATAAATCTGGGCGGCTTGATTTAAAAATCCGCCGAATTTTGGGGCCTGCTCCGCCAGCGCGGCAAATTCCCTGGCGGTACAAATCGCTTGGTAGGTGACGTCGAGTCCCACCAGTGTGACATCCCAAGGGGCGCCAAAGACCACTTCGGCGGCATGGGGATCTTGCCAAATGTTGGCTTCAGCAACGGCCGTGGCATTGCCGCCGGCCCTAAGGCTGGTCCCCATGACCCGAACGTTTTTTACCTTTTCGGCGATGGAGTGATCCTGCTCCAAGGCGAGTGCCAAATTGGTCAAGGGTCCTATTGGACAGAGGATGATCTCGCCGGGATGGTGATTGATCTGATCGCAGATAAAATGCGCTGCCGTTCGGCGATCCGCTCGGCCTTTGGGCTCTTCAGGCGGTATATGGCCAAAGCCCTCTGTGCCGTGAATAAAATCTGCGACGGGCAAAGGTGGCTGCGCCAACGGGCCGTCTGCCCCTCTGGCAACCGGGATGTCCTGACCGGCCAATTCGACCAGCCTCAAGGCATTCCGTGTGGCCACATCGACCGTCACATTTCCGAATATCGAGGTGAGGCCGAGGACATCCAATTGGGAATGTTGGCAGGCGAACAACACCGCCATAGCGTCATCAATGCCCGGATCTGTGTCGATGAGGATTTTCTGTGGGATCATTGCCAATTCTTCAACTAATTCCCGTTTCGTTCATGATAACCCGCCGCTTCGGCCGCAAAAACCGCGCAGATTCAAAGAAAGTGGGCCACAATACATCTTAAGATTTATACTCTTTGCAAACTCCATAGTCTGAGGAATGGGCGAGGGCGTTTTTTGGTCTGTTTTAGAGGCCTTAGTCGGCGAAAATTAACCGAAATCATACAAAGGTTTAGCAAAATTGCTTTTGTCGCGGATGGTTTGCAGCACGGTTGTGATCGAATTCCGTGCTGAGATTGAACAATCTGGTCGGCAAGCTTTTTTACCCTGAGCCCAGCCAAGGACGGAATTTAGGCGCACACCCCATGAGCACCGGTCAATTTTCGCCAAGTGCCTCGATGCCCACCTGGGATATCGCGGCCGTTTGGCATCCTGGCCATGACGGCAAAACCCGATGGCAGGGAATTGCCGCCTTGCTCCGGTTCGTGAATGTGGATCCGCAGCTTATCTTTTTGGGCGCGCTGAGGGGTGAACAGCCGGGTACGAAGCCATGAGAAGACTTCCGCTCAAACAGATCCTCATGCTGGTGGCGGCCCTCGCGACGATCATCTTTTTGTTTTCTATGTCTCAAGGTGTTCATCCGCGGAACCACCAGGCCATCTCGGAAATCATCCACCAGCTACTGCGCTATGAAGAGGCCCGCCAACGCGATGTTTTAAAGTTCCGCTCTGGCCTGGCATGGAATTATGATTCCCTCATAGCCGCCGAACAGCGGTTGGATCAGCTCTATGCCGAATTGGAAGGCCGCATTACCGGCGTCGTTTCAAATGAGGACGCCGGTTCGCTGCATGTCTTAGTGGCGGAATATGGTAAGGAGCTGGGCCAGCAAAATGAGTTGGTTGATCAGTTCCGAAGCGGCAATGCCCTGGTCTCCAACAGTCTCCAGTTCTTCCCTGGCGAAGCAAAGGAAATCTTGCGGATTACAACCTTGATGCCAAACCAGTACCTCTTGAGCCAAAATATTGAAAGGCTTCTGCAGGACATCCTATTTTTTGCTCGCGATAGAGAGGCTATTACCCAAGAGAAAATAGCAGGCCAAATTGAGAAGATTAGGAAATCCAGCCCTATCCTTTCCGAGCGTATGGATGCTCGCCTGGAACGCCTCATTGCCCACGCGGAAATTATCATTGGCCAGAAAGAAGCCGTGGATCTTTTGATGACGGGCTATCTGGCCAACTCATCGGTGCCGATTCTCAATCAGATCCTTGAAGAGTGGAACGCCTTTTATCAAAGAGATCAGGGCCAGGCTGAAATATTCCGAATGGCCTTGTTTGCCGCCTCGCTGTTTCTGCTTGCCTATGTCATCTCCATGTTCGTGAGCTTGGCCAGGGCGAAGTTGCGGCTACAAGATTTCGCTGAGACCCTGGAAGAAAAAATTCTGAGCCGAACCGCCGAGCTTGCGGGAACCAATGAGCGCCTTGAGGCCGCTAATGTGGAAAAGACCGCTTTGCTGGGCGATTTCGATGCCATTTACGAAACCATCGACCACGCCATCTTGTTTTTCGATCAAAGCCAGCGCCTGCGAACCACGAACAGGGCGGCCATTGAGATGTTTGATCTGCCGCCCAGCCTCATTGCCGAGCGCCCGGATTTTCTGGATTTGGTCGAGGCGTCGGACTTGAGCGATCTTTTCGAAGCAACTCTTCACAATACGGCTCAAGGGGCGCGATCCAAAAAATCCGCGCTGATGGCCTTTTTGGCCGATGGCGATGGCAGATCTCGCGAGCTCATGCGTCCGAACGGGCAGGTGTTGGAGTACCGCTGTAAGGCCCTGCCCGATGGCAGCCGTATGGTCACCTTCCTTGACATCAGCGAACGCATCCAAACCGAAATGCAGCTCGCCCACTCCAAAAGTGATCTGGAGGCGCGGGTGCAGGAGCTCGAGACCCTTCAGCTTCGCTTGGAATCGTCGGCCAGTGAGGCCATCCAAATGACTGAGGAGCTTACCCAGGCCAGAAGCCAGCTGGCCGATGCGGTGGACAGTATTTCCGAGGGCTTTGCGCTGTGGGATCAGGATAGCCGGCTTATCATGTGCAATGAGCAATACCGGCAAATGTATCCAGGGCTGGATCATATCATTAGGCCGGGCTTGCACTTCTCCGAGTTTACTCGTGCGGCCTATGAGCAAGGCGTCTTCGAGTTGGAAGAAGAATCCTTGGAGACTGCCATTAAGAGCCGCGAGGCCAGGCATCGCACCTCGATCAGTGCCTTTGAGCAAAAGCTCGGCGATGGGCGCTGGGTCCGTGTTAGCAAGCGACGGACCGCGACCGGCCATGTGGTCGGCATTCTCACCGATATTTCCCAGCGCAAGCAATCCGAAGCAACCATTCAACGCATGGCTTTGGAAGATGCCCTCACCAGCCTTCCCAATCGCTCCAAGTACCACGAGAACCTGCGCAGCGCCCTGGATCAAGCAGACCGCACGGGCAACTTGGTGGGTGTCATGCTTCTCGACTTGGATCACTTTAAGATCATCAACGACACCTTTGGCCATCCGGTTGGGGACGCCCTCTTAAAGCAAGTCTCCGCGCGCCTATTGGACTGCGCCCGTAAGACGGACACCGTAGCGCGCCTGGGTGGGGATGAATTTGCCATCATTGTGACCAATGCTGCTGAGTTTGCCAATGTCTCCTTTGTTGCCGAAAGGGTGGTGGAGGCAATCACCAAGCCCTTTTTCATCGAAGGCAAGGAGATCCATACCGGCACCTCCATCGGTGTTACGGTCTACCCCAACGACCGGGGCAGCCCGGATCAGCTTTTGCGCAATGCGGACTTGGCGCTTTACCGAGCCAAAGAGGATGGGCGCGGCACATTCCGGCTTTACGATGAACGCATGCACATCGAAGTACAGGAACGCCGTGCCGTTGAGGAGGATTTGCGCGTCGCCTTGAACGACGGTCAGTTCTTTATGGTCTATCAGCCCCAATTCAACATGACGACCCGCGAAGTCATCGGTGCTGAAGCCTTACTGCGCTGGTACCATCCGAAAAAGGGTACTATTTCGCCCAGCGAATTTGTGCCGATTGCCGAGACAACCCGCCTGATCATTCCCATTAGTGAATGGATCCTCGAAGAGGTTTGCCGGCGCGCTACGCTGTGGCGGGATGATGGCCTGAATCCCATACCCCTGTCGGTCAACTTGTCGCCTCTGCAATTCCGCCAAAAAGATATGGCGGATCAGGTTGAGGAAGTTTTGCGTCGAACCGGACTGGACCCTCAATGGCTGGAGCTTGAGATCACCGAGAGCATGGCCATGGCAGGCGGCGACGAAACCAAGGGCATCTTGGAGCAGCTCAAGAAAATCGGGGTCAGCTTGGCGATTGATGATTTTGGCACCGGTTATTCGTCCCTAAACCGCTTGAAGCAATTCCCCGTGGATCGCCTCAAAATCGATCAGTCCTTTGTACGCGATATAACCACCGACTGGAACGATGCGGCCATTAGCAGCGCGGTTATCCAGTTGGGCCATAGCCTAAACTTGAAAGTCATTGCCGAGGGCGTGGAATCGGAAGACCAGCTCAACTTTCTGATCAATCAAGGATGCGATGAAGCGCAAGGCTTTTATTTTAG
The DNA here is from genome assembly GCA_039028695.1 of Pseudomonadota bacterium. Lineage (GTDB taxonomy): Bacteria > Pseudomonadota > Alphaproteobacteria > Kiloniellales > Kiloniellaceae > JANQKX01. Next base: position 5,203 of record JBCCHN010000119.1, on the reverse strand, counting down.
TCGCCCCCTGAGCGCGGAAGACTTTGGGGATTTCCTCAAGATGTACAAGCCGACCCAAAAAAATGAGCCTCAAGCAAAAGAGCTCCAACAACCAAGGGCCCAACCCAAAGAGCGCGAAAAAAAAGGGGTTCAAAATGCGGGGACCATGGCGGCGAAGCAGCGGTCGTCTTAAAGCTCTAAAGGGAACCTGAAAATTTTGATGAGCCGCTAAATATACGTTAGCAGATCGCAGCAAGGGCGCTATACCTCAGCCCAATCAAAGTCACGGCACGTCACCTCGAACAGGAGGTGGTCTCCGACGTGTCACCAGTGGTGGCCAAACGCCATTTGTAGGCGCTGCTTAAGCGGTTCCCATCCAGCCTAATCTCCTGACCGACTGCACCCGCAGGAATATGTCATTGGCCTCTGTTAAACCCTCAACCATAGGCCTCACCGTTATCGCCAAGAAATCTCATCGAGCAGTCGATTAGGTGTCTGTTGGCGCGGTTTAACTGTACTTAGCGTCGATAGCGCATGGGACCGATAGGGTCATCGGTTCTAAGTTCGGTATAGGATTTCGCTTTATTCAAGATAGTTCGGCCACGGTTCAGGAGATACACTTGATTGCTTGTTGAGGCAGAGCAGCAAGCGCGTTTGGTCGGTGCCCGTGATCGGTGGCGAGCGGTGGACAATGCCACCGCCCGGACCGGCACAGTTGCCCTTGAAAAGCGCCACGTCATGATTCTGTAGCTGCTCGATCGGTCCTTTGAATCCTTTCTGTTCGCGAATCGCCTGTTCGCCGTAAATCGGTTGGACCCACTCGGTGGCCGGACCGAGGTAAGTTGTCAAAAGACGTGCTTCCACACAGTCCCGGTGGAACTTCCAGCAAGAGTCGTGATTGATCCGTTTTAGCCCAATGTCAACAAGTGGAGCACGGACGATGGTGGCAAACATCGAAACCAGAACCTCAATATCCTCGATCAGCGAGTCCAACATGTCCCCTGGAGGTATACCGCAGTTGGCCAGATGCGGTCGAATGGCGGGTCTAAGGTCTCGCGGCCGGACAGAAATTCGCAGGTCTGGAATACAAGAGGCGGGTAAGCCTTCGAGCCAGGCTCTCATGTCGAGGGGAAGCGACCGTCGCCAGATAACGAGCTCTGTATCGGATCGGGTAATCGCGGCAAGGCCTTCTGGTACGTCACAGGTTTCAATGCCCTCGCCCACGGTAACTAGAGGATCCGCCACATGTTGGTCCGGTGATGCCAATTGACTTGTCATGAAGGTTCTACCCGTTGCCAAAGTGGGAAGGGGTCCTCGAGATTGGTCCAGGCTTCGGGTTCCATGGCCATGGCATCCTCATCGCCGACAAGGCAGTTCCCGAGTCGGCGTCGGATCGCGGCTTCGTCCATGCCGTTGCCGATGAAAACGATCTCCTGGCGGCGGTCACCGTAAATGGGATCCCAGCGTTCGGAGATTTGCCGGCGCCAATCCGGATGATCGGGCCACCGCTCCTTGGGGAAGTTTGCCCACCACATACCAATGGCTTCATGGCGTACAAGCGCGCCGGCTTGACTGACCTCGCCAACCCATTCCGGGCGGGTGGCGAGCCAGAAATGGCCTTTGGCGCGGATGACACCCGGCCAGGGACTGTTGAGGAACCTGTGGAACTTTTCGGGATGAAAGGGACGGCGCGCCCGATAGACAAAGGTACTTACACCATATTCCTCAGTTTCTGGCGTATGCTCGGCAAAGCCGAAGAGTTCTTTGAACCAAAGGGGATGTTCCTGCGCCTTTTCATGATCAAATCGGCCTGTGTTCAACACCTTGTCCAGGGAGACTTGTGACATTATCGTCTCGATTAGTTCCGCATCCGGGTTGAGCGATCGGATAATTTTCCGTGCAGCATCGATCTCACTCGGTTTTGCCGCATCGATCTTGTTCAAAAGGATGACATCTGCGAATTCGATTTGCTCAACGAGCAAGTTCACAAGTGTGCGGTTGTCCTCTGTTCCGAGGGCCTCGCCCCGATCTCTGAGAAAATCGGTGGATGCATAGTCACGCAGCAGGTTCACGGCATCGACAACGGTCACCATTGTGTCGAGGCGTGACACATCTTCTAGGCTTTCACCCCCCTCAGTACGAAAATTAAAAGTAGCTGCGACAGGTAGCGGTTCTGAAACGCCCGTTGATTCGATGAGTAGGTAGTCGAACCGACCATCTTGCGCGAGCCGACGGACCTCCGAGAGAAGGTCATCACGCAAGGTGCAGCAGATGCAGCCATTGGTCATTTCAACCAGGGTTTCTTCGGTGCGACTTAAGTCCGCACCGCCATCACGGATGAGGTCGGCATCAATATTCACCTCGCTCATATCGTTGACGATGACCGCGACACGCTTTCCTTCACGATTGTTGAGGATGTGGTTCATCAGCGTTGTCTTGCCGGCGCCGAGAAAACCTGAAAGGACGGTGACGGGTAGTTTTGATTGGCTTAGAGCTTGGGTCATGACTGGCCTTTAAATGGTAATGACAAAGTCGGGGGCGTTGGGTGCCAACGCTTGATAGAGCTGAGGAAAGCAGCCGGCCTGAACACCGGCGACTGTCCCCTTTGCCTTCACGGGACCCTTGCGGCATTGCTCAAGGGTCCCGTTGGCCAAGTTGCGGCGGACGGCGCATTGATCACAAATCATCAGCAGGATGTTTTGATCCATTGCAATCTTGGCCAAACGCTCCCCCGCCGGACCGCCCTCGCGCAGGCAAAATAGGTTGTCATCAAAGAAAAACATGCCAACGACGTTTGCGCCGTGGGAGCCATCTTCCAGCTGTGGCCAGATCATGCTGGCCAGCTTGAAGATGGCTGCCATATCAGTGGCGAAGACATAGGCAACTTTCAATTCTCACTCTCCGTGATGATAGGTTTGCTTTTCATGGTATGCAGACGCGTTACCGCTGCTTCGACATCAAGCAATTCAATCGGGTTACACACGAGAATAAGGGAGAGCAACAAGCTGTCCCTCACAGCTGTGTCGGGTTCGGCGCATCATCGTAGATTTCCTTTGGGTCAAAGGTTTTCCGGGATTCCGTGAACACCAGGCGAGCTGGTCCACCATTAGGACCGCCCAACTCAACCGATCGATAGAAGCAGCTTCGGTATCCGACGTGACAGCTGGCACTCGAATCCGCCACCTGAACCCGCAGCCAGACGGCATCCTGATCGTCATCAATGCGCAATTCGACAAGCTCTTGCGTGAATCCACTGATCGCGCCCTTGCGCCATAAACATTGGCGGGCCCGGCTCCAGTAGTGTGCCTCGCCGGTCCCAATGGTTTTTTGCAGCGCCTCGCTATTCATGTATCCCAACATCAACACCTCCCCCGTATGGGCGTCGGTAGTAATACAGGGAATTAGCCCGTCGGCATCGAATTTGGGGGCGAGGGACAGGCCTTCTTCCACCTGCTCAACCGTTTTACGGGCGGCGAAGGTTGTTGTGGCCGTCACCTGTGCGGCCTTGCACTGATCGGGCCGCCCGCGCCTATTCGGGTCGCCGTCATGAATGATTGTGGGTCGGTTGCCGACTCCTGATGTGACCATATCGAACCCTTTCTTATGGCCGCCCCGGCGAGCAGAGGGAGTTAGTTCTCTCAAATAGAAATGTAATGTTATAACGTTAATAATGCCTAACGCAAGAAGCAAAAAGAAGCCATGCCCTTCCGGGGGTTCCTTCCTTGGTGCTGTCCCGATTCCGGCGCTTTGGAGGGCAAGCCATTAAGATAGACTGTGAGGGAAACTAACTGATCCGGTGCGGGCCTCTCGCGGCGGTCCCGTGCTTAAACGCCGATGCTGTGCTCTAAGACCCTTTGCCCAGGCTGTCGGCGCAGTCACCTTTCCAGTAAGAGGTCCTGAACTGACACCATTGATTGAGCTGCAGAACAAAATTTCCCTCGCAACTGTGGAATTTCACCCAGGCGTCATAGCCTGTGATGCGATCCCTGCGGCGAAAAGTGGGCGTGGGGCCGAGGGTCTGCTGAAAAAATCGGACCCCCGCAACATCCTCCAGGGGGATCGCCTCTTTCTCCAATTGGGTACGAACGGTTTTCTGGCATAGGTTTTCGGCGTGGGCGGGTTCACGAGCCGCCAAAAAACCAAAGGTCAGCAGCAAGATCACGAAAAGGGCGGGCCGGTGGGACATAACGGCATCTCCTTGAAAATGGGATCTAATGCGGACACCTGGCGCGTGCGGCACCGGGCCCAGTAGGAACTGAATATGGGTGTCAATTATACGGTTTTTAGGACGGAATTGGATCGCTGCCGGGTCACAAAACTTGAATTCTGAGTGACAATCGCGTTCGATGCAAAGGGCTGCTATGCGGCTCACCAGAGGTGCAGGGAATAACCAAACCTAAAGGGAAAAGCTTTGACCGGACAGGCCCCCCATTCCAGCGATGTGGTGATAATCGGCGGTGGGGTCATCGGCAGTGCAGTGGCCTACTTCCTTGGCGCCAATGCGGATTTCAACGGTCATGTGACCGTGGTTGAAATGGACCCCTCCTATCAATTTGGCACCACCGGCCGGTCGGTGGCGGGTTTGCGGCTGCAATTTTCCACGCCTGAGAACATTGCTTGCTCGCGCTTTGGTATCGACTTTGTCCGTCACGTGGCTGACTTTTTGAGCCTGGCGGGGGAGGCGCCCGCCCTGTCCTATCGTGAGAGGGGCTATTTATCCCTGGCTACGCCCGAGGGGGCGTACCAACTGCGAGAAAACCGGGCTGTCCAGCAGTCCGCTGGTGTTGACAACCTCTTGCTTGATAAAGCGGGCCTGGCCGAACGCTTTCCCTGGATGTGCGCGGATGATTTGGAGGTCGCCTGCTTTGGGCATCAGGACGAAGGTTGGGTAGACCCTCATGCCCTGTTGCAAGGCTTTCGCCGAAAGGCCCAATCTTTGGGGGCGGTCTATCTGGAAGACCGCGTCACTGGGCTAGAGTTGTCTAAGGGGCAGGTCTGCGCCGTAACCCTCGCATCAGGCGATCGCATTGCCTGCGGTCAGGTTGTGAATGCGGCAGGCGCCCGTTCCCGCGACATTGCCGCTATGGTTGGTGTCGACCTGGACGTCTGGCCGCGCAAACGCCAGGTCTTTGTCTTTTCATGCCGCAGCGAGATTCCCAACTGCCCGCTGGTGTTCGATCCAAGCGGGCTCTATTTCCGACCGGAGGGAAACTTCTTCTTGACC
>JBCCHN010000118.1:0-16812 GCA_039028695.1 Pseudomonadota bacterium | reverse complement strand
TGTTGCGACGCCGTCGGAAACGGCCGCGGTCGGTGCGCTTTTGTGCCTCCTCGTTGCTATGATTATCTACAAGTTGACAAGCGTGACGGCGCTCTGGTCCGTGCTGCGTGACAGCACGAAGGAAAGCGTGATGATCCTGTTCATCATAGCGGCCGCGGGCGTCTTCTCCTATACGCTCTCCAGCCTATTCGTCACCCAGTCGATTGCAGCCTGGATCAGCGATCTGTCGGTCAACCGCTGGGTATTGATGGGTGCAATCAATATCTTCTTGATCGTCGCCGGCTTCTTTCTTCCACCGGTCGCCGTGATCTTGATGACGGCGCCGATCCTTCTGCCCGTGATAACCGGTGCGGGATTCGACCCGATCTGGTTTGCTGTCGTGCTGACCATCAATATGGAGATCGGTCTAATCTCACCGCCGGTTGGGTTGAATCTTTATGTGATCAATGGCATCGCGCCCGACATCTCACTCCGCACGATCTTATTGGGCTCGCTTCCGTTTGTCGGCTGCATGCTCATCGCCATCCTCCTTCTGTGCCTCTTCCCCAGTCTCGCGACCTGGCTGCCCGATACCGTCATGGGACCCGCGATCTAGGCCCCGCAGCTATACCCCGTCAAAGGAGCATCATCATGACCTTTAAACCCTATTACCGCCGCATCGGCCTCATTGTGCCCAGCTCTAACGTGACCATGGAGACCGAGATCCCGGCCCTATTGAAAGCACGAGAGACCGTTCTGCCGGACCGCTTCACGTTCCATTCGTCGCGCATGCGGATGAAATCCGTGGTCAAAGATGAATTGAAAGCAATGGACGCGGACAGCCTGCGGTGTGCAATCGAACTGTCGGACGCGGCTGTAGAGGTGCAAGCCTATGCCTGTTTGGTCGCAATCATGTCGATGGGGTTTGGCTATCATCGCAGGTCCGTCGAACGTCTACAGCAGGCGACCGTCGATAATGGTTGTTCGACGCCGGTTCTGAATTCAGCCGGTGCCCTGGTCGATGGCTTAAAAGACATCGGCGCCAAGAAGGTCTCGATTATTTGTCCCTATATGCGCCCGCTCAGCCAGTTGGTGGTCGATTACATCGAGAACGAGGGCGTCGAGGTCCAGGACTTCCTCGCGCTCGAGATTCCCGACAACCTTGAGGTCGCGTCGCAGGACCCCGCCGCCCCGGCCGAGTTGTGGCGGAAACTGGACGTGCGCGGCATCGACGCAATTGTGGCATCAGCGTGCGTGCAGATGCCCTCGCTGCCATCGATCGAAATGATCGAACGCGCATCCGGCTTGCCCACATTATCGGCGGCAGTGGCAACGACCCGGAAAATTCTGCAGAGCCTGAGACTAACTGAGGTCGCGCCTGGTGGCGGCGCTTTGCTGTCCGGCGGAAAGCCGGCACGCCTGCCTGAGGTTGCATGACGTAATTCCGCCATTCGAGCAAAGGCCTTGATCGCTGGCTCAGCTCTACAATGTCCCAAGCAGATCGATAAACAAAGGCCTGTCGTTTGCGCGAAGACGTTTCCATCCGGCTTATCACCCAAGCAACAACTGCAACTTTCTCGGATCTCTATTTTCGGCTGACCTTCTTGTTCTTCATTCAAGCGGGGTCGAAACGCGTCCTCGATTCCGACAATAGCGCGTTTCTTGGCAGAAAAGGCGATTTATTGATCTTTCCACCGGGATCGGTCGTGACGATGGAGAACCGGCCCCTTTTGGATGAAAACTATCGAGCCGTCGGTGTGTCCTTCACGGACGAACTGATAGCCGAAGTGTTCGCCGATTCACCTAGGCCCGTAACACAGCCTAGCGTCCAGATCGTGCGCGCCAAGCCGGACGCTCCCATGGAAGTATTGCCGATTATCCAAGCGACCCTCGAAGACCTGTCACTGCCCACCGCGATCCGCCGCCATCGTCTACTCGAACCCCTGATCTGGCTTCGTGATCGCGGACTCATGTTGCCGACGCTTAGCAAGGAACTGCCGCTTAGTAGGGTCCGCTCCGTGATCGAAACCGATCTGGAGCGTAACTGGCGAGCCACTGAAGTTGCAGACCGCCTTGCCATGAGCGAGGCAACCATGCGTCGCTGGCTCGCAAAGTCCGGTCACGGATTTTCCAAGATTCTCCTGCATACCCGTCTGGAACACGGTCTAGGCCTCCTTCAGACCACCGACATACCCATCTCTGAAATCGCGTTGGACTGCGGGTTCAAAACGCCATCGCATTTTTCGGAGTCTTTCAAGAAACGCTTCGGCATACGCCCGAGTGAAATTCGATCGGCGAGAACTTGATCGTTTCTCGATAAAAATTGCGCGCGGGCCGGAAGCGCTCGGTCATCGGTGTCGATAGTGTTCCTTTCATTCAACACCCAGATGAAAGGACCATATCATGTTTCGTTCAATACTTTTGACAATCACCATCGCGGCGTGCACCTTGGCCACACCTGCCCTCGCCGATGGACAGTCCAATGATCTGATCCTATCCAGCCCCGACATTGCAGAAGGGCAACATCTCGACGCTGCCCAGGTGTTCCAGGGTTTCGGCTGTGAAGGTGGCAACGCGGCTCCAACGCTGGCTTGGGATCACGCACCCGAAGGCACCAAAAGCGTTGCAGTGACGGTTTATGATCCAGATGCCCCAACTGGATCCGGGTGGTGGCATTGGTTTGCCTTCAACATTCCGGCCGACGTAACGGGTCTGCGAGCCGGCATGGCGATGCCCGATGGGGCCGTTCAACTCGTGAACGACTATGGCACGCTCGGATTTGGCGGCGCATGTCCGCCGCCTGGCGAGGTTCATCGCTATCAGTTCAAGGTCCATGCTCTAGGGACGGTGCTGGAAATTGATGAGACGGTGAGCAACGCGCTGGCCGGTTACATGGTCAATGCAAACGCGCTCGCCTCCGCGACAATTACTGCAATTTACTCTCGCTGAACTTCAGCGCTCAATCACCCAACACAAACTCAGACTATTGCCCAAGAGCACCTATGGAGACGCCGCGCCCCATACCGAGGTGAGGGCGCGGACGGCTCCGCATCAAGATGACCATTGGAGATCCAGGGTCGCTCCGGCTGGATCGGAACGGCCCGCCCAAAATGCCAAGCGCTCAGATCTGCTCCATCAGTCGTGCTGATTGCCGGGTAATCGCTGTTCTATTCCCCGCGCGGAAAAGCGAATATCCCAAACCACCTTCTTGGCACTCTCTGATTTGCCGTCGAGTTTTCCTCTCATCTTCTTTGCCTACCTCGTTACGATGAGCCAAAAACACTCCCTTATTCAATCAAGTTAATCTGTCCAGCTTCCTTTGACGGGCAGGTCTCATGATCAAACGCCATACAGAAGAAATGGGTCTTGCCGTTGATCTGCACAAGAACCTCTTCCAGGTGACATCGCCACTGGGGAACTGCGCGCAAACTCTTACACGCCATCTCCAAATCTCTACATCAAACATCGTAAAGAATCGGTTCTATCAAGACCGCACCAATTCAAGCCAGTTTTGGTCTGACACTGTCCGCCGTATAGGTGAGAGGCATTCAGCGGAAAACGCGGTGGCCTTGTCAAGTCGACTTCAACCCTTAGCGCAACCCTTCGAGCAGTAACCTCGCACTCTCAAGATCCGGGGTATTAAAGCCTTCGGTAAACCATTCGTAGACTGGCGCTAACGTACCATAGGCCAAAACATCCTCGCCTTTGCCTTGGTAGACTTCGGCAAGGCTCATTGCAGCGCGAAGTTCCCAACTCCTTGCCCCTTGAGCTTTCGCCAATGCCAGTGCTGCGTTGTAACATACGAGCGCAGGTTCCAGATCGTGCTCCTTGGTCTGTTGTTGCAGCAGCAGATCGCCCTTAAGCCGCAGCGATTCGGGCTTAAACCAAATCTCGCCCGAACTATCCGCGATCTCGATAGCGCGATCAACACACTCCATCGCTTCATCATTCTTGCCAATTCTCGCGGCGGCGCGCCCCAGCTCACTCCAGAGCAATCCGGTGTTTAGGCGGCCGCCGACGGAGACCCAGAAATCCAGTCCCCTTTGGAACAGCGCATAGCCGGTCTCTTCATCGCCTGCATAGCTTTGCTGTAAGCCGCCGAAAATCGGGCAAATACAATGTTCGATAAAGGCTAACCGGTTTTCCCTGGCGATTTCCAGAGCTTCTTCAGCATGGGAGACGCCCAATTCACACATGCCCATCCATGTCAAAGGAGGGGCGCCGTCGGTGAGCGCAAAACTCAGATTAAACGGATGAGCGAGCCGTCGCGCCGCTTCGATCATTTCTTCGAAGCTCTCGAGCGCACGATCGGGATAACCGCACACCCAATTCTGAAACACTCCAACCCACTGCAGCGACAACACCTTAGGATCATGCATCGTGTAGGCGACGATTTCACGATGGCGGGCCTGGTCATAGTGATGGAGGATCACTTCTTGGCACCTTGGCCTGCCATGGGAAAAGTGGTCCAAGCAAATTGCGAAAGTTTGGCTTATCTTAAACCTCAAAATTGGAGGAACCTATGAGCCAAGGAAAACGTAAAACCCCGGAGCAAATTATCAATTACCTTCGTGAAGCTGAGGTTTTGCTCTCTCAAGGCCAGACGATACCCCAGGTCTGCAAACGGATCGGAATATCGACCCATAGCTACTATCGCTATCGACGGGAGTACGGCGGCCTCAAGGTCAATCAGGCCAAGCGGCTGAAGGAGCTGGAGAAGGAGAACTCCCGGTTACGGCATGCCGTTTCGGATCTGACGCTGGACAAGCTGATCTTGGCGGAGGCCGCTCGGGAAACTTCTAAGCCCTGCCCGTCGCCGTGCGTGTGTCGATCATGTATGTCGGGAACTTGGCGTTTCAGAACGCCGCGCCTGTAAGGTTCTCGGTCAACATCGATCGACACAGCGCAAACCACCCGCAGGCCGATCCGACGAAGATGCCCTGACACGGTCGATTATTGCTCTGGCATCCGAATATGACCGCTACGGCTATCGTCGGGTCTGGGGTTTGCTTATCATGCAGGGATGGCAGATCGGTGTTGGCCGGGTGGAACGGATCTGGCGTCGAGAGGGGCTGAAAGTACCAAAGCAGCAGCCAAAACGCGGGCGTCTATGGCTGAATGACGGGTCTTGTATTCGCCTTCGACCCTGTTGGGCCAATCATGTTTGGTCGTATGACTTTGTGCAAGACAAGACCCATGACGGCAAGAAATTCAGAATGCTGACTGTGCTTGATGAGTTCACCCGGCGTTGCTTGGCGATTCTGGTTGCTCGCAAGCTGAATAGCGATGATGTCCTGGCCTGTTTGACGGAGCTGTTCACCCTCCATGGTCCGCCCGATCATATTCGCTCAGAGAATGGGTCGGAAATTACCGCCAACATGGTTCGGGATTGGCTTGCAAAGATCAATGTCAAAACCCTCTACATCACGCCCGGAAGCCCTTGGGAGAACGGTTACAATGAGAGCTTCAATGGGAAGTTACGCGATGAATTATTGAACTTGGAAATCTTTTATACCCTCGCAGAGGCCAAGGTTTTGATCGAGCAATGGCGGCGCCATTACAATACCATCCGCCCGCACAGCTCGCTCAACTACCGACCGCCAGCACCAGAAACCATCTTGCCTCGTCCTATAACTCCGATCTACGCTACGCTCCGATCTCCGTTACAGGACGATCATAACGGCCAAGCTCTCTCATAACGGCTGGGCCACTTAAACCAGGCTGGTCAATGGATATCATCATGCGAACTTCGTTATCTCAAAGTTTGATTTGTACCGCCTCTGCTTTTTTAGCCCTCATCTTTTTGGCCAGTTGTGGCGGTCGCGCCGCCAATGTCGTGACCCTAGAATCAAACAAAGAGGCTGTTGTTGTTTTGCATGGATTGGGTCGGAGCCCAGCTGCGATGAGTAAGCTGGCCAGCCGCTTGGAAGATGCCGGTTATCAGGTTGTGGCCGTGGAATATGACTCTTTAGATGATACTCCCGAGGAAATTCTTGAAGACGTTGGCCAGCAAATTAGGTCTTGTTGTCTAGGAAAAACGTCTCAGCTTCACTTCGTTGGACATTCATTAGGAGGACTAGTGGCACGATCCTACCTGATGGAAAACGATGTTCCGAACCTGGGCAAGGTTGTTCTTCTTGGCACCCCAAGCAGAGGTTCCGTTCTGGTGGATAAAAACCGTGAGAAATGGTGGTTCAGCTTGTTGGGTCCCACGGCCAACATGCTCGGTACAGACGATAACAGCTTCCCCAATGGATTAGAGCAGCCCTATTATCCGTTAGGCGTGATTGCAGGTTTGAAGGACTCCGACAATGAAGATCTCCTCCCCGGTCAAGATGATGGGTTAATTTCAGTGAGTTCGACAAAAGTAAATGGGATGACAGACTTCATCATCGTGAACTCGGGCCATTCAGCGATGCGAGACAACGAAGATGTGGCCAAGCTTACCATCCGATTTTTGCAAGCTGGGCATTTTTAAACCGAATAGTCGACATAGGCTCGATACGCGTGGAGGGAAAATAGCGATTGCGGATCAAACCCTCTGCATTTGCCAAGGTAGGCTATGGGTTACCTGACCAAATTATCTGGAATGCGTCGAATGGGTCTGGCCTCAGCAACAAACCGAGAGCCTCCGTTATTCTGTTGCGAATCAGTCTCTGTTCTCCACGCAGGCGGTTCGATAAGGCGGTCAACCAATGACACTCAGCGATCGTGGCAAAGCGGTACTGCATGAATTCGGATCTTCGGAAATGATATCGTTCTAGGATGAAGCGGTTACGAATCATGGGGCGGGCTGAAGCAAACTTCCGAAAGGTCCGGAAAACCCGAAATCGGGGTTTGGTGGCGTAGGCTTCAATCGCCTACCCTTCTTGATAAACGGCACCGAGAGCTTGCTTGCGACGCTGCCGGATCTCGGCAGCCAAAAAGAGGCAAAACCTGGTGCACGAGAATCGCACCGTCTCGTGGCAAAGATCGCGAACCATCTTCTCGGCGCTCTAAAAAATACTGTCGTGTTATCGTTTCATCTTCTCTGCTTACGTCACTACGAAAAGCCAAAGACACTCCCTTACTCAGTTATGCAATTCTGCCCAACTTTCCATACCGCGGTACAGACGGGACACTTCCTGTCCCGTCTGTACCAAAACCTGTCGTAACTTCAAGACGATCACTTCCGGCTTGGCTTGGGTCTATTGTTTGGCATATCTGGTCCTCCCTTTATTCTATGTCACTAGTTTGGACCACCTCTTTGCGGGAGGTTCAGCACGGTCAAGTCATTTCAAAATCTTCAATTGACCGTAATAGTGATTACCTCTGAAACGACGGGGGGATTATGCGGAATGTGGTCCTGATCAGCCAAAACCAGCTGCAAGGTATGCTCGCCGGCGGGTAAGTCCAGCATAACCTCCGTTTGGCCGCCACCGAAATGGATATGGTTTTCGTCTGCGGGAATGTTGTAATCCACTTCATCGGCGCCGTCCTCCCATTGCCCGAGCGGGGGACGATTGATGAAGAGGTGATGATGACCGGTATTTTCCTTTTCCAAACCGGCAGCAGTCACACCCATGCCGGATAGACCGAAAATCACCTTGACCGGACCGTCCACAACGTCACCGTCATTGATGTTCACAAAGTAGACCTTAGCGTCAGGGGCGGAAGGTGTTTCGCCAGCAAATGCGGATGCGTTTATCAAGAATCCAGCGGCAGCCGCCCAAATAACAAGTTTGTTCATTTGATTTTCCTCAATTGATCGCCGCAAGGAACTGCGGTTAATATTTAACACAGCGGAATAAGGATTTATTCGATTGTCGGGAAAAAAAGTTCTCCTTGATGAAGTTGCACGCGGGCTGCAACCGCTTTATCCTCGATTGTGGCGTTACTGCATCGTGCTGACGGGGCAGCGGGAAAGGGCCGATGATCTGGCCCAGGCTACCTGCGTGAGGGCATTGGAAAAATCCGCATATTATCAATCCGGTACCAAGCTTGACCGCTGGACTTTTCGTATCGCCCAGCGCTTGTGGCTTAACGAGCTGCGCTCGGATGCGGTCCGACGAGGTGGTGGACTAAGGCCAATCGAGGAGATTGAAATTCCAGATGGCGGACTTGATCCAGAAATGAATTTTTCGGTCCGTGAAGTGTTATTAGAGGTGCTAGCATTACCCGAAGCGCAACGCATCGCCGTATTTCTTGTTTATGTGGAAGGATATAGCTATCGGGAAGCTGCGGAAATGCTTGATATTCCTATCGGTACAGTGATGAGTAGGCTGTCGGCCTCCCGCGCAAAACTGGCCGGCAAGTTCAAACCCAAGAAGCGCGATGTAGGATGACCAGCCAAATCAGATTTAGCGACGAACAGCTTACGGCCTTTCTGGACGGTGAGTTAGAGCACGTGCCCGCCGATCAGATCCGAGACGCTCTCGAAGAGAATGCCGAGCTTCAGGCGCGCCTAGAAGGGCTTCGTTTGGAGAAACAAGAGATCGCTGATGCCTTTGAAAAGTTGCTCGATTGTGCGCCAGCAGCGCCTGATTTAAATCTGAAGGAGGAAGTAAGCGCCTCAGCAGGTCAGCTGGTCCCGCGCCACTGGATGGCGGCGGCGATGGCGGCTTGTCTAGTGCTTGGTCTAGGAACCGGGCTGCTTTGGCCGCGCAAAGAGCTGGGCTCCTGGCAAAGCTATGCGGCTGCCTATCACGCACTTTATATCGATCAGACCCTGAACGGCATCGATCGTACCCCTGCTGCGGTCGCAGCAGAGCTCAGCCAAGTCTCGAAAATCATCGGCAAAGATTTTGACCTCCAGGCCCTAAGTCAATTTGCCCAGTTCGATTACAAACGGGCGCAAATTCTCGGCTTCGAAGGCGAACCGCTACTGCAAATCGCTTTCTTGTCTGAAGGCGGCGTGCCTATTGCCTTATGCATATTCCGTTCGACCGGGTCCGATAGCGATGAAGTCCAAACAGCTGAATTAGAAGGCATGTCGTCGGCCTCCTGGACCAAGGATGGATATGACTACTTGCTCATCGGCGGTCGAGAGCCTTCCACCATAAAATCAGCCGCGGAAACTTTTGCCAGACAGTTATAGGCTTCCAAGCCGTTGACCCTTGTTTAGCCGGTTGGCTAGACGACATTTTCACATCTAAAGGAATGAGCCCAAACGAGAATTGGGCCAAAGGGAAAAAAACATCTTTACTCAGATTAAGGCTGGAGTCCTATCGCTTGGGTTCAAATAATTTTGACCTATTGCTTTTTCCCAAGCTTGATCCGCCGAGGCATTAGCGATTTATGCAGGACAAGGTTATGTGACCTAGTCCGTCTTGTCCTGGCTTAATCCGGATCAAGATGTGGCGAATTCGTTTGGTATTGTCCACTTGAAGGCGGAATGTGGTCTTTGGTTGCTGTAGGCAATCTTCCAATTTTCGGTGATCCCTAGTGTCTCGCGCAAACTCGAGATTAGGATCTCATTCACGCATTCATGGCGCAGGCGGCCATTGAAGGCCTCGCAAAGGCCGTTTTCATCGAAATAAGCCACTAGGCGGGTCCATGATTTGCAGACGGCACCTGTTCACCCTCAAATTCAATCAAACTTTCTGGTCCAAACGGGTCATTGCGCTCAGACGGCAATATAGTTCATTGTTCTCGGCAAGCAAAATAGGTGGGGGGAATGAATGCCGTTAAGTCGGTTGCACTCATTCTTATGGATCTGTGTCTGTTGGCCCTTAGCTTTAATGCTCTTATGGTCGGGAGATCTATTGGGCCAAACCCAACTTGACAGCTGGCTTGCACAAGACACCGCGACCGGCAATTGGGATGGGATCCGCGATGAGTTGGACCAAAGCGGCATCACCCCTGCGCTTAACTACACCACAAATGTGCTTGGAAACCCCATTGGTGGGCAGTCCCAAAGCACAGCCTATTCAGCCTTGTTGTACGGATCTCTTTCCTTCGATTTGGAAAAACTTGTCGGATTGAAAGGCTCTTCCTTTTTTGCAGCTGGCTCTTGGAGCGACGGACGAGATCTTTCGGCAGATGTTATCGGAAATTTCTTTACCGCATCGGAGATTTTTACCGGAGATTCCGTGCGGTTGAGTGAGACTTATTTTAGGCAGAGTTTTTGGCAGGGCCTCGCCACGGCAAAAATTGGCAGACTGGCGCCCGGCAATGATTTCGCGACCTCGCCGATTTACCTCAATTATGTAAGCGGTGCGATCAATGCCAATCCCCTAAGCATTCCGACAAACATCCCGTCTTTCGCGGAAGATCCAACCGCTCAATGGGGTGTGCAAGCAACCGTAAAATCGCCGTCGGAAATCTACTTTTCCCTGGGTGCCTACAACGCGGATCCTTCTGTTCAAGTTGATGCCACTCACGGTATCGATTTTAGCTTCAACCCAGAAGATGGCGTCCTCAGTATGGCGCAATTGGGATATCGGCCACATTCCAGTCAAAAAACCGATGGTCTGCCCGGGCACTATGCGCTGGGCATTTACTACGACAGCAGTGACTATAGCCGCCTTGATGATCCAAGTCGCGTCCAAAGTGGGAACTATGGCGGCTACTTGATGCTGGATCAAATGGTCTACCAGGAACAAGGTGTTCCGGGCCAGCAAGGCCTTACGCCCTGGATCATGCTCACCTTGGCGCCGGAAGAAGACAAAAATACTATGCCGTTCGCCGCCTATGGGGGACTTTTATATCGCGGTTTGGTGCCAGGTCGCGACAACGACATCTCGGCGGTCGCGATTTATTATGGGCAATTCAGCAACGATTTGGTTGATCAGGACTATGAATCCGTTTTCGAGGTGAATCACCGTTTTCAATTTGGGCCTTGGTTTTATGTGACCCCTCAGTTCCAATACATTTTCAATCCCGGCGGCACCGGCGAGGTTTCCGACGCGGCAGTATTCGGGTTTGAAATCAGCATTGATTTTTGAGGCAGCTTGCCACTCTTCTTCGATGGCTTGGGGATCAGCTCTAGATTTTCACAGCTGGGGCCAAAATAAATGGAATTCTATGCGACAATTCAGTTACCGGCACTAATATTGGGCCACTTATTGGAGGGATGAGCCAGAATGGAATATAGTAAGCTCTTTCAGTTTCTGGTAGTGCATCGCGAAATTGACGATGAAACTGTAACCGGGCGTCTCGTACGAGCCATTGTCCGCGCCATTCGTGATCGCGGCTACGAGGTCCTGACGGCGAAATCCAGTTTTCAGGCCAAAATGCAGATCCAAAACGATGCCTCGCTGGCGTGCTTCCTGATTGGCTGGGAGGCGGAAAACGAAGAACTCAATACCGCGGATATCGTACAATACATCCGCCATCGTGGACTTGAATCTCCGATCTTCGTGGTTACTGAGCGGCACCACATTGCGGATCTTTCCGGAGATGTGTTGGATCTCATTAAAGGGACGATTTTTCCGCAGGAAGATACCCCTGACTTTACGGCCAAGTATGTCATCAGAGCCTATCAAGACTATGTCGAGGGCCTCAAAACGCCCTTTTTCGGCGGCATGATCGATTATGTAGAATCCGGCAATCAGATGTGGTTGGCCCCCGGACATAACGGGGGAATTTTCTACCGGAAAAGCCCCATAGGCCGCATCTTGTTTGACTACCTGGGAGAAAACTTCTGGCGCGCCGATTTTAACTTCGTTCCAGATCTTGGCGACATTTTCGGGCCGACCGGCCCTTTCAGGGATGCCGAGCAACAGGCCGCTAAAATATTTGGGGCTGAGCGTACATATTTCGTACTGAACGGCAGCTCTACGTCCAACAAGATGGTGAACGGGTCGTTGGTAGCCGCTGGCGATCTCGTCCTCTTTGATCGAAATAACCACAAATCCCATCACCATTCCGCCCTGATACTGAATGGGGGAATTCCAGTTTACTTGGCCGCGGACCGAAACGATTTCGGCATGGTTGGCCCGATCGCCTATGACGCCTTAGATGAGGACCGCATTCGCCAGCAGATCCGAGAAAATCCGCTGGTCACAGATCCCGAGGCCTGGAAAAAGCCCCGTCCATTTCGCGTGGCCATTCTAGAAAATTGTACCTATGACGGAACGATTTATAACGTTCACACCGTACTCGAAAAGCTGGGCCCGCTTTGCGACTATATCTTGTTCGACGAGGCCTGGGGCGGCTTCATGCGATTCCATCCCGTCTATCGAGGCCGTTATGCCATGGGTTATGAAAACCTGGGCAAAGATGATCCTGGCATCTTTGCCGTTCAGTCAACCCACAAGCAACTGGCCGGCATGTCGCAGGCCTCTCAATTCCATGTCAAAGATTCTCACCTGAAAGGGCAAGACCGCCGGGTCAATCATAAGCGCGTGAACGAAATTTTCATGATGCATACCTCGACCTCGCCGTTTTATCCCATGTACGCCTCGCTAGATGTAGGCGCACAGATGATGAAAGGAAAGAACGGGCAATTCTTGTGGGACGAGGCGCTGCGATTAGGGGTCGATATTCGAAAACAGATTCGAAAACTTGCGTCGGACGTTCGGGAAAAAGAGAGCGACCCGCGCAGGCAATGGTTTTATGACCCTTTTGTCCCGGACTTAGTCACGATTCAAAAGTCGGACTTCATTGATGATCAACAAGATGTCCCCTGGGAGAGCCTACCAACAGACGTAATCATGCGTGAGCAGCAGTGCTGGCACTTCCGAGAAGGAGCAAAATGGCATGGCTACAAACGCATCAAGGGCGACTACGCCATGGTCGATCCGACAAAGATGCTGCTGCTGACCCCGGGGATCGATCGTCAAACAGGCGAATACGATGAGTGGGGCATTCCAGCCCCTATCCTAGGTGCCTTTCTTCGAAGCCGCGGTGTCGTAGCAGAAAAAACCGATTTCAATTTGATTCTCTTCCTTTTGACACCGGGCCTAGAGCGCAGCAAAGCGGGAACCTTGTTGGCAGAACTCACCAGCTTCAAAAGACTCTTCGATGAGAATGCATCGGTAAAAGAGGTGCTGCCGGACCTTATCGGGCAATTCCCTGGAAGATATGACGGCATGAGCATTCAAGAACTTGCTCAGGAACTGCACGACTTGCTCAAACGGCATGACGCCAAACGCCTTCAGCAACAACAGTTTCAGAAGCGTCATTTTCCCGAATTGGCCATGTCACCCCAACAAGCGCATAACGCCTTAATCGCCAACCAGGTGGATTATGTACCTATGTCGGAGGTCAAGGGCCGGGTGGCAGCCACCCTTGCATTGGTTTACCCTCCGGGAATTGGCGTCATCATTCCCGGTGAACGCTATGATGAGCAGGCCCAGCCGCAAATAGACTACTTCCGGCTTTTCGAGGCAACCGAAAACCTTCTGCCCGGTTTTGAAAACGAAGTACAGGGAGTGTACCGAGAAGAGGAAGACGGTCGTATTCGATACTACACCTATGTAGTCAGGGAATAGTCAATTGCTGGAGACACTTCCCACTAACTCGCTCAGTCTTTTTCATGAACACCTGCCAGGAGGGGACCTTGGCTGAACCGAGCGCAAAAAAGTTGGGACTCCTTGGCCTGATCGGCATGGTGGCCGGTTCTATGGTGGGGGGAGGAATTTTCAATTTGCCCCAGAACATGGCAGCGGGCGCAGCAGCCGGTGCTGTCATCATCGCATGGGTCATTACCGCCTTTGGCATGTACTTCTTGGCCAACACCTTCCGCACT
Organism: Pseudomonadota bacterium; assembly: GCA_039028695.1. Classification (GTDB taxonomy): domain Bacteria; phylum Pseudomonadota; class Alphaproteobacteria; order Kiloniellales; family Kiloniellaceae; genus JANQKX01. Next base: position 3,161 of record JBCCHN010000118.1, on the reverse strand, counting down.
CTCTCAAACGCGAGGCCAGATCTGAGTGCCGGGATATACCGCTATGCCCAAGAGGGGTTTGGGCGTTTTATTGGTTTTGAAGTGGCTTGGGGCTATTGGTTGAGCTCCATTTTTGGCAACGTCGCCTTTGCCGTGTTGTTCATGCAGGCCCTGGGCTACTTTTTTCCTATCTTTGGCGACGGCAAAAATTGGCCGTCTGTCATCGGCGGATCGGCCCTAATTTGGGGAATGCACTTCCTGGTACTCAGGGGAGTCTCCGGTGCCGCCATGCTCAATGCCATCGCGACCGGGGCCAAATTGATCCCCTTGGCCGTCATGGCTGGATTTGCCATTTGGGCCTTTCAACTGCCCCACTTCGAATTGGATTTTTGGGGCGAAGAAGCCAAATTGGGTGACGTGGGAGCCCAGGTTAAGAGCACAATGCTCGTGACACTTTGGGCTTTTATCGGGATCGAAGGCGCGGTTGTTGTTTCCGGTCGGGCCAAGAATCCCGCACTTGTCGGTCAAGCCACGCTCATAGGCCTTTTTGTTTGCTTGAGCATCTATGTTCTCATCTCCGTGGTGCCATTTGGCGTAATGACTCAACAGGAACTCGGATCGCTTAAGGATCCCTCTGCGTCCTACGTCTTGAAGCAAATTGTCGGGAATTGGGGCGCCATTTTCATGAATTTGGGTGTGCTTTTAGCGCTCCTGAGCTGTTGGCTCTCCTGGACAATCTTGGTGGCTGAAGTTCCACATGAGGCGGCCAAAGATGGTGTGTTTCCCAGAGCCCTGGCCAAGGCGAACCGATTTCATTCGCCAGCACCTGCCTTGTGGATGTCGAGCCTATCCATGCAAGCCACCATATTCGTAGTACTATTCGCCGAAGACGCCTGGCTTTTTCTGCTCCAAATAACGGGCGTTATGGTTTTGCCACCCTATTTGGCGAGCTGTGCCTACCTTTGGAAGTTGGCTGGTGTGAATGACGGCTCCAGCCGTATAAAGAAAAAGTGCCTAGCAATTTTCACGGGGATAATGGGAACCCTTTATGCCTCTTGGTTGCTTTACGCGGCGGGACCAGGATTCCTGCTCATGTCTTCGGTACTTTTTGCGACAGGAATTGGTGTTTATTGGCTGGCGCATCGCGACCGCGCTGAGGGAGAACCATTGTTTGTCGGCCACGATAACTGGCTGGCGATAGGTCTGGCATTTATTGCCGCGGTGGCAATCCTTTTGATGGCCACTGGTTTGGTGAGCACGGGATTATCGTGACTCACGGCTCGATGAACAAGACAGGCGATCCAGGTTCCACTCCAAGTGACGGATCGATGACGGACGAAGTAGTTCCGGGTGCTTCGCTCGGTGTATGGACCTGTGTGGCCCTGGTCGTTGGAAACGTAGTTGGGTCGGGCTTTTTTTTGGCGCCCGCCGCATTGGCGCCCTACGGTGCCGTCGCGATCATCGGATGGCTTGTAATGTCGATCGGCGCCATGTGCCTGGGTTTGGTTTTTGCCAGACTGGGCCGCATCGCCCCGGAAACAGGTGGCCCTTATGCCTATACTCGAAAAGGATTTGGGGATTTCGCCGGTTTCCTTGTGGTATGGGGCTACTGGATTTCAATTTGGGCATCGCTACCGGCCATTGCCATTGCCGTTGCGGACTACATGGAAGTATTCATTCCCAGCTTGGCGGGAAACCAGGCCGGTAAACTGGCGATTGCGCTTGGTTCGATGATTGGCGTAGCACTCCTCAACATGCGAGGCGTCAAAGAAGCCGGAAGGTTCCAGCTAATTGTCGTGGGTATCAAGTTAGTACCCTTCTTGGCGGTCGCTTTTATTGGATTGTTCTGGGTCGACTGGAGTCATTTTACGCCAGTTAACCCAACGCCTATGCCCTTTTTCCTAGCGCTGGCGGCAACTGCGCCCTTCACCATGTTTGCTTTTTCTGGTGTTGAATCGGCCACAGTTCCGGCGGGTGATATCAAAAACCCCCGGCGCACCATCGCTATCGCGACGATTGCCGGCACATTGACGGCCGCCATGATCTATACCTTTGGCACCTTGTCCGTGATGGGTGTGATGGGTCGACCCGCACTCGCTCAATCCAGTGCCCCCTTCTCGGATGCTGCGTCAATAATGTGGGGAAGTTGGGCAGGCTATGTGATCGCCGCTGCGGCTGTGCTGTCCTCCATCGCAGCGCTCAACGGATGGACGCTGGTCATGTCCCAGGTGCCCTTGGCGGCGGCGCGGCACGGACTCTTACCGTCGGCCTTTGCTGAGCTCAATCGAAAAGGCGTTCCTGCAAAGGGTATTATCATCTCCCTTTCGCTGGCAACGGCAATTCTGATTTTGCAGTCTACCGGCGCCAAAGCTCTGATCGAGGTCTATGACTTTGTGGTCCGTCTATCGACGGTCACGGACATGGTGCCTTATGTATTTTGTTGCTTTGTCGAGGGCATTATTCTCCTGACTGTCGGTAAAAGGCTGGGCTACTTGAACCCGATGACCTACCTGCCCATTGCCATTGTCGCCTTTCTGTTCTCGATGGTGACGATCTACGGTGCCGGCGCTGAAGCCGCAATGTGGGGGTTTTTACTGCTTCTTACAGGTCTTCCGGTATTTGTCGCCATCCGTATTAAAAAGTCACGTAGCACTAAAGACAGAAATTTGGACGATTCTTTGAATTGATCCGCTGGCAAAAAGCCAGGCTAGAGCACTTTCCGAAAGAGGGTTGGAGTAGGCAACTTTGTCTCCCGTTGTAATATCTCGGGCCGCCCGACTTTGGTTAAAGGTCTTTTATCGTCACCATTTCAGTTTGAGTCTGGATTAGAGTGAAGAGGTGAAAATCCCACCGTTTCTGCTTCACACTGTTAGTGTTATTCGCCAATATTACGCGCGTCAAAATATCGCTATCCATCGGATTGCGGCCCCTTAATGAAAAACTACGGAACGGGGAAAATCAACCACATGCAGTCGTCAAAAATGGCGACAAGCCGCTTTGAGCCAAGGCATCAGCAACTATACCGGTAGCAGTCGTCTCCTGTGGGAGTGCCACTCATGATGCGATCATAAGCCCCCATATCACCAGAACTCCAGGCCCCTTGAGCAGCGACGCCATAATCTGATCCACTATCTGTGCTGTCACTGTCATAGCTTGTCGAATCATCGCTGGAGTCAAAGCTG
>JBCCHN010000117.1:0-16816 GCA_039028695.1 Pseudomonadota bacterium | reverse complement strand
CGGGCTCTGTGGAGCGCTTTGTGCGCAAGGTGCGCGGCGAGCGGTTGGTGCCGGCCAGCGGCGAGGCTACTCTTTGCGGGGTTTTTCTGGAAACAGACGATAAAAGCGGTTCGGCGCGGAGGGTAGAACCCTTGCGTCTTGGAGGCCGCCTTGGCAGGGCTGTGCCGCAGGGCTAGGGGAGCCGGCGGGAATTATGCCTGATCGTTTGGCTGGGTCGCCAGAAAGCGTTTAACTTCCTGTTCGAGCATTTCGCTTTGCTGAAGCACTTCTGCCGCCACGTTGGAGGCGGTTCGGGCGGCGCCAAGGTTGCTCGCTGCCGCAGTTTGGGCAGCGCCAAGGGCCGCATCGAGCGCCGATAAGCTGCAATCCTGGGAAAAGACTTGAACCAACTCCGCCGCCTCTTTTAAACGGCGAGAATAGGCGAGGGATTCATCCGCGTTGTCGGGACTGAGCGCTAGATCCAAAAGACTGTTGGGCAATACCATGGGGTCGGCTACACAAAGGCGAAAAGTAAGGGCCATTTTGGACCGAAAGCGGTTAAGGTCCGGTAAAGCGCCCGGTGGGGTTCCGCAACGATCCAGAAGCGGCCCTGGCGACGCCCTATTGTCGCCATATTGGCTGGCTAGTGCTAAGCGGCGCGTCGGCTTGCCTGCCGGCGGGTACCTTCGTGCCGCCAAAGGCCGTCCCCAACTGCTTCATGGATTATTGCCGCATAGATATGGTAGTCTTCCCTTATTCGTGCCACAAAATATAGGAAAATAGGACCTCTGGAGCATGGCGGGCCATTCACAGTTTAAAAACATCATGTACCGTAAAGGCGCGCAGGACAAAAAGCGCGCCAAGGAATTCGCCCGACTTACCCGGGAGATTATCGTTGCCGCTAAATCGGGCTTGCCTGAAATAGACAAAAACCCCCGTTTGCGCGGTGCGGTGCAGGCGGCGCGGGCGGCCAATATGCCCAAGGACAATATTGAGCGGGCCATCAAAAAAGCCGCTGGGGGCGATGATGACGCCAACCTGGAAGAGATTCGTTACGAAGGTTATGGACCCGGCGGTGTGGCATTGATCGTTGAAACCCTGACTGATAACCGCAATCGAACGGCGTCGGAGGTACGGGCAGCCTTTAGCAAACACGGCGGATCCTTGGGGGAGACCAATAGCGTTTCCTTCATGTTCGATCGCTTGGGGCTCATTCTCTATGGTGCGGATGTCGCCAACGGGGACGACATGTTCGAGGCTGCTGTCGAGGCCGGTGCCAGCAATGTGGAATCCAGTGTCGAGGTTCATGAAATTACCTGTGACCCGGATGATTTCGCCGATGTGCGCACCGCTTTGACCGACAAATATGACGCCCCCCAGGAGGCGAACCTAACGTGGAAGCCTCAGACCCTGGTGGAAGTGGACGAGGAGCGGGCGCAGACCCTGCTCAAGCTCTTGGCGGCTTTGGATGATTGCGACGATGTTCAACATGTATCGGCGAACTTTGAGATCGCCGATGACGTGATGGAACGCTTGACGGCTTAGGCTCAACAACGAGCAGGATGTGGTTGGCGGCATGAGAGTCATCGGATTTGATCCCGGGTTACGGAACACCGGTTGGGGGATCATCGAGGCCGAGGGTAACCGTCTGCGCCACGTGGCGAACGGTGTGGTTCATTCCACTCAAAGTCTCAGCCTGGCCGAACGGCTTTTGCAATTGCAGCAGGGCATTGAAGCTGTGCTGCGGGAATTCCAACCCAGGGAAGCGGCTGTCGAAGTCAGTTTGGCCAACAAAAACCCGGCATCAACCTTAAAGCTTGGCATGGCCCGAGGCGTTGCTCTGGTCACGCCGGCGGCTGCTGGCCTGCGCGTTGGCGAGTATTTGCCCATGATCGTCAAAAAGGCGGTGGTGGGAACCGGCCATGCCAATAAAGATCAAGTGATCATGATGGTTACCCGCCTGTTGCCTGGTTGCGAAATCGCCGCGCCCGATGCGGCGGATGCCTTGGCTGTAGCGATCTGCCATGCCCATAACTTGGAAACCAATCGGCAGTGGTCGCCTTCGAAAGGTCGCACAATCGGCAAAGGCGACCGCACCATTGCGGCGGAGGCCTTGCCATGATCGGCAAGCTTACCGGCGTTTTGGATTCAAGTGGCGAGGATTGGGCCATGATTGATGTGGCTGGCGTCGGCTATGTGGTTTTTGCCTCCGGCCGGACCTTGTCTTCGCTGCCTCCGTCCGGCGGGCCGGTCAGTCTTCTGATCGAGACCCATGTACGCGAGGACCATATCCACCTTTATGGATTTGCCGATGCTGGGGAGCGGGATTGGTACCGCCTTTTATGTACGGTCCAGGGAGTAGGATCGAAAATGGCGTTGTCTATCCTCTCCAGCTTGCCGCCTGCGGAACTGGCCCAAACCATTGCCGCTCAGGACAAAACCGCACTCACCCGGGCCAATGGCGTCGGTCCTAAGTTGGCGGGCCGGATCTTATCGGAATTGAAAGACAAGACCGGGGTAATCGCCTTTCCCGTTCAAGCGGCGCGTCCGGCCGGTGGCGCCGCGACCGGCGGCCTTTCCGAAGATGCTATCTCGGCCTTGGTCAACCTTGGCTACCGACGGGCCGAAGCCTTTGGCGCCGTCTCCCGCGCTGCGGTGGACATGGGCGATGGGGCTTCTCTTGACGGTCTTATCCGTGCGGGCTTGAAGGAGTTGGCGTCATGACCGATGCCCTCAACAGCGACGCCCGTATCGTGACGCCCGACTTCCACCAAAGCGATTTGGGTGAGCAATCCCTGCGCCCGGGTCAGCTAGATGATTTTGTGGGCCAGCGCCAGCTCCGGGAAAACCTGAAGATCTTTATTGAGGCGGCCAAGCACCGGGGGGAAGCCCTGGACCATGTTCTGTTCTTTGGGCCGCCCGGGTTGGGCAAGACGACCCTGGCACAGATCGTGGCCAAGGAAATGGGCGTCGGCTTTCGTGCCACCTCTGGGCCGGTTATCGCCCGCGCCGGTGATCTGGCGGCGATCCTCACCAACTTGCAGCCCCATGATGTCCTCTTTATCGACGAGATCCATCGCCTGTCGCCTGCGGTGGAGGAGATCCTCTATCCGGCCATGGAGGATTTTAAGCTGGATCTGATCATCGGCGAGGGTCCGGCTGCCCGCTCGGTGCAAATCGATCTGCCGCCCTTTACCTTGGTTGGAGCCACCACCCGGTCAGGCTTAATCACCACGCCCTTGCGCGAGCGCTTCGGCATTCCCATGCGCCTTGTGTTTTACGAACCTGATGAGTTGCAACAGATTGTCTCTCGGGGTGCCGGCTTATTAGGTATGGAGCTGACCGATGATGGAGCCGCCGAGGTGGCCAAACGCTCCCGGGGTACGCCCCGGGTGGCAGGCCGCCTTTTGCGCCGGGTTCGTGATTTTGCCGCCGTTGCGAATGTCTCGCCGATATCCTCCGTGCAGGCCGATGCGGCCTTGCAACGCTTGGAGGTGGACAGCTTGGGCCTGGACGCCATGGACCGGCGCTACCTGACCCGTATTGCCGAGGACTACGGAGGCGGTCCGGTGGGCGTTGAAACCCTGGCCGCCGCCCTTTCCGAACAGCGGGATGTTCTTGAGGAAGTGATCGAGCCTTATCTTATTCAGCAGGGACTGCTGCAACGCACCCCGCGCGGGCGCATGCTGACGGCCAAGGGCTATGGATATCTGGGCCTGCCGGCACCCGGCGATTTGGCGGCCCGCTCGGCGGGGTCTCAGATGGATCTGCTCACCTCGAATGGAGACACCGATGGAGACGCGGGGGGACAGTCGGCATGAGCCTAACCTCCGGCCGCTTCGTGGATCGCGAGCACCGCTATCCCATTCGGATCTTTTATGAAGATACCGATGCCGGTGGTGTGGTTTATCACGCTCACTATTTGAATTTCGCCGAACGGGCCAGAACCGAGTGTTTGCGTTTGCTCGACCTGCATCAGTCTTTGTTGCGCGATAGTCATGATCTGGTATTTGCGGTCCGCGACTGTTCTTTGGAGTTCTTGCGGCCGGCTCGTCTGGATGACCTCTTGGAGGTGCGCTCTTGCTTTGTCGCCATGGCGGGCGCGACCTTGTCTGTTCTGCAGGCCATCTGGCGGGACGATGAGCTATTGGTGCGCCTGCGGGTCCGCATCGCCGCGATCAACACCAGCGGGCGCCCCACCCGCATTCCATCCTCCATCCGGGGCATTCTAGCACCTTACGTTCAACCTTTGGAGCAAGGCTAATCCATGGCAATGGCACAAGAAGTGGTCGACACAATTACATTGGACGGGACGACCGTAAGCGATCTCTCGGTATGGGGTCTTTTCGCCGAGGCCGACATTGTGGTCAAGGTAGTGATGGTGCTCCTGCTTTTTGCCTCAGTGTGGAGCTGGGCCATCATCTTCGAAAAGGTCTTGCGGATGCGCCGCCTCAAGTCCTTGGCGAATGAGTTCGAAGAGGCCTTCTGGTCCGGCGGTTCCTTGGACGACTTGTACGACCGAATCGATAAGCGTCCGTCCGATCCCATGTCGGCGCTGTTTGTGTCGGCCATGCGCGAGTGGCGCCGAGCCTCCTCTCGTAACCTTGACATAGAGCGCATGAAAATCGGCCTGCAGCAGCGGGTCGAGCGGGTCATGGACATCTCCTTGGGCCGGGAAATGGAGCGCTTGGAACGCCACATGATCTTCTTGGCGTCGGTGGGATCGGCGGCCCCCTTTATCGGTCTTTTCGGCACCGTTTGGGGGATCATGAACGCCTTTACCTCCATCGCCGCTTCTAAGAATACCAGCCTGGCAGTCGTGGCGCCGGGCATTGCCGAGGCACTTTTTGCGACTGCTCTGGGACTGGTTGCCGCCATTCCGGCGGTTATTGGGTATAACAAGATCTCCAATGATTTAGGGCGCTATTCTGGCCGTCTTGAAGCTTTTAGCGGCGAGTTTTCGGCTATCCTGTCCCGTCAATTGGACGAGAAAGGCTGAGCTCATGGCTGCCCCAACAGTGGATCGCGGCAAAGGCCGAAAACGCTATCGGCCATTGAGCGAGATTAATGTCACGCCTTTTGTCGATGTTATGCTGGTGCTCTTGATCGTCTTCATGGTGACCGCGCCTCTCTTGACGGTGGGCGTACCGGTGGATCTGCCGGAAACCGGTGCTCAATCCATTGCCGATCCGGAGGAGCCGCTGGTTGTGACAGTCAACGCCGAGGGTCTTTATTTCATTCAAGATACGGAAGTGGAGTTGGAGAACATTGTCCCGCGGTTGGCGGCGATTACGGAAAGTAAAGCAGATACACGTATCTTCATTCGCGGCGATCGGAATGTGGACTATGGCGAAGTTATGGAAGTGATGGCCCGGATAAATCTTGCAGGCTTCACGCGGGTGGCATTGATCACAAAGCTCCCCAACGAGCAGGACGAAAGCTAACCGAGCATGATCTTGAGCGGGCGGCAAATGGCGTAAGATATGCGCGAAGGTATCTTCATATCCGCATTGTTGCATGTGGCGGTCGTCGTCCTGGTGATCATCGGCCTGCCCGCCTTTTTTGACCCCTTGCCGCCGGATCCGATTGTCCCGGTTGAGATGGTCGTCTTGAAGGAGGAGATCGCGCAAGCGGAGCCAGAACCAGAACCTGAGCCGGAACCTGAACCTGAACCAGAACCGGAGCCTGAACCAGAACCTGAGCCAGAACCTGAGCCTGAGCCTGAACCAGAACCAGAACCGGAACCTGAGCCTGAACCAGAACCAGAGCCGGAGCCAGAACCAGAACCTGAGCCAGAACCAGAACCAGAACCTGAGCCAGAACCAGAACCAGAACCGGAGCCAGAGCCCGAAGCTCAGCCGGAGCCTGAACCGGAGCCGGAAACCCAAGTGGTGGCAACACCTCCCAAGCCGATTCGCAAACCCAAGGTCGAGGTTGCCAAAAAAGAAGAGCCAAAAGCCGAGCCCGAGGTCGACCGCCTGACGTCAATTCTCAAGAATGTGGAACAACGGGCCGCCAATCTCCCTCAGAAGAAAGTCTCTAGCGATGCGGCCTCGCAGGAACAAGTCGCCACGGCATCGGTTTTTGAGCAGCGTGAGATGGTTCGGGTGATTCAACAAAAGATGCAGACCTGTTGGCGCATCGAGCCCGGCGCCCGTCAAGCTGAAGATCTGATCGTCGAAATCGAGATGCTCTTGAACACGGATGGATCGGTGCGTAGGGCCAAGATTGTCGACAAGGCGCGAATGCGCAACGATCCCTATTTCCGCAGCGCCGCGGAAAACGCCCGCCGGGCTATTTTCAAATGCCAACCTTTTGACAAATTGCCCCTCGATAAATATGCGGTGTGGAAACAGATCACGATGAAATTCAATCCTCGAGAGATGTTCGGAACATGATGAAGAAAAAAGCAACATCGAAAGTGACATCCAAAGTTAAACGGGGCTTACGGTATGTCCTCGCGAGCCTGCTGCTCGGCGCCGCCCTAGTGACCTCACCGGCCCGGGCCGAATTGTCCGTGGATATCACGCGGGGCTTTGTTGAGCCCCTGCCCATTGCGGTGACGGACTTTTTCGGTGAGCAAACCGAAGAACGGCAAATCGGTAAAGGCATGGCCGAGGTGGTGTCGGCGAACCTGGAGCGCACCGGCCTTTTCCGTCCCATTCCCGAAGGGGCCTTCATTCAGGACTTGTCGTCCTTGCAAGGGGGCCCCCGCTATGGCGATTGGCGCCTGATCAACGCGCAAGCCCTGATCGGTGGGTCGGTGCAGCTGCAGCCCGACGGGCGCTTGAAGGTAGAGTTTCGCCTGTGGGACGTCTTTGCCGAAGCTCAGATGACCGGCCTCGCTTACTTCACCACGCCCGATAATTGGCGGCGGGTGGCCCATATTATTTCCGACGCCATCTATCAAAGACTGACCGGGGAAGAAGGCTATTTCGACACCCGCATTGTCTATATCGCCGAATCCGGCACTCAAGATAGGCGGGTTAAGCGCCTAGCCATCATGGACCAGGACGGGGAAAACCACCGCTTTTTGACCGACGGTACGGAAACGGTTCTGACGCCGCGCTTTTCGCCGACCACTCAGGAAATCACCTACATGTCTTTTCATCAGGTTGATGGCCGGGAAGTGCCGCGAGTTTATCTCTTTAACTTGAACACCGGCCAGCAGGAAGTCTTGGGAGATTTCCCGGGCATGACCTTCGCACCGCGCTTTTCCGATGACGGAAATGTGGTGATCATGTCCATGGCCCATGAAGGCAATTCGGAAATTTATACTTTGGACCTGCGGACGCGGGGCGTGAAGCGGCTGACCAATCATCCCTCGATCGATACCTCGCCGTCCTTCTCGCCGGACTCTCAGCAGGTGGTCTTTAATTCCAATCGAAGCGGGCGGGCGCAGCTTTATGTCATGGATGCGGACGGCCAAAATGTGCGCCGCATCTCGCGCGGCAAGGGCAGTTATTTCACCCCTGTCTGGTCGCCGCGTGGGGATTTGATTGCCTTTACCCGCCAGTATCAAGGCGATTTTTATATTGGAGTCATGCGACCTGATGGCAGCGGGGAACGCATGCTCGTGAAGGATTTCGACGTTGAGGCTCCGACCTGGGCGCCGAATGGTCGGGTTCTGTCGTTTTTTCGGCAAAGCCCGGCGGATGATCAAGGTAGGATCACCAACAAAATCTATACCATCGATCTCACAGGCTTTAACGAGCGCGAGCTTGTTACGCCGATTGACGCATCGGACCCGGCCTGGTCCCCCTTGATTCCCTAAGATCAGGCCGGTATATTCCGAATGCTCAATTCCGCAACTTCTTGCCGTTATTGGCGTTATACTATCCAGTACGGCTTAAATACCATCGATAACTGGACTCACCGAAATCTCCATAAATGAACGGAGACTTATTGAAAGGGCCTAATATGCGCTTTAACTTACTCGCCTTGTTTGCGGCCGCGTTGATGCTTGGTGCTTGTGAGACGGCACCGGAAGAATCTGCTGAAACTTCGGGTAGCGGATCTGCCACCTCTGAAACGGTGGTTGCCGAAGTCGAAGAGGAGGTTGTGGAGATCCCTGGCCCGGTAGCTGGATCTCAGGAAGACCTCACTGTTGAAGTTGGCGATCGGGTGTTCTACGCCTTTGATTCCGCTGATCTTTCTCCCGAAGCTCAGGAAACCGTCGAACGTTTGGCCATCTGGTTGGACGCCAATCCGGGTGTCGCCATCACGGTTCAGGGCAACGCGGATAACCGGGGCACGCGCGAGTACAACTTGGCGCTTGGCGAACGGCGTGCGACTTCTGTGAAAAACATGCTGGTGGCTTTGGGCATCGATCCTAATCGGGTCGACACAATTTCCTACGGCAAGGAGCGTCCGGCCGTATTGGGCGATAACGACTTCGCTTGGGCCCAAAATCGTCGTAGCCAGTTTGTGGTGAACTAAGCCGATTTGCGGTCCCATAAGACCGTAACGGCCTTGATTGCGTTTGGGGCAGTCGGCGGTTTTGCCGACTGCCCCTCTCTGTTTTATCCTCGCGTGCTTTTCGGGCCGCGTCCATTCGGCAAGCCTGATCGCATTCGCCTTAAATTTGACATGAAGTGATAAAACTATTTTCTTGGCGATATATCGGACGCCTGTGATTTTGATCGCAAAAGAGGAAAGTCACAAAATGCCGATTGGTCCGGGTCTTAAGACGAGCTCGAGATAGGGGCCTGTAACAGAAGAATTCAACCATTGGCCAGCGGACGGAGTACTTGGCTAAGGGGTTGCAATTAAGCGTTCATTAATATTAGGGACGCTTTATATGATGAGCTGGACTCTACGTCCGGGTGGCTTGTACATTTGGCCCGTAATTCTGGTCCGTGTTTTTGGCCTGGCAGCGAGCGAACGAGGTTTGTGCGAATGAGTTGGCAAATGTCAAAGAGAGTTGATGGACGCGCCGCGGTATGCAGGATCGGGGCGCTTTTTCTTTTGCCGGCCGCTTTACTCATGGCGTCGGTTTCCTTTGATGGGCGCAGCGGCCGGGCCATGGCGCAAGACACGCAGGCCCTTATCAACAAGATCGATCGCCTGCAAAAGGAGCTGCAGACCCTTCAGCGCGCCGTCTATACGGGCGAGGGGGCCGATTCGGGGGCCGCTTTAAGCACCGGCGGGACTGGCTCGGCCAGCGGTGCCGCACCGGGAAGCTTGTCCAAGACTCAAGCGGCCCGCATCGAGGTGCGTCTGAACCAGTTCGAATCTGCCATGCAGGGGCTGACCGGTCAGCTTGAGGACATCAATTTTTCCGTGCAAAACCTAACGGCGCGGATGGATCGCTTGGTTGCCGATGTGGATCAGCGGCTGCAGCGTCTTGAGGGGGCGGGCGGCGTTGCCCAATTCGACGATGGTGACTCTTTTCAGTCGGCTCAATCGACCGGCGGTTCTAGCAACCTTGGTCAACAAAATTCTGGGAGTGCCTCGGGGGCGAGCGCCGCGGCGGGCGCGGCATCGATCGGCGTGATTAGCCAAAGTGACGTGGATTCTTACAATCAATCGCGCAGCAGCGGCCAGGTTGTAAGCTCCGGTGATGGGACCCAAACCGCCTATGCACTTCCCGGACAAACGGCACGGGAGCAATATCAGCACGCCTTTTCTCTCTTGCAGCAGCGGGATTTTGATCAGGCGGAACTGGCTCTGTCCGCCTTTTTGAATCAGCATCCCGAGGACCCGCTCGCCGGCAACGCTAAGTATTGGTTGGGCGAGACCTATTATGTCCGAGAGGACTTCGAGCGCGCCGCGGTTACCTTTGCGGAGGCTTACCAGGAGTTTCCGAATAGCTCTAAAGCGCCAGATAACCTCCTGAAGCTTGGTATGTCTTTGGCGGCCTTGGGGAGTACGGATGACGCTTGCGGCACGCAGCAGGAATTGTTGGTCCGCTACCCTGGCGCCTCTCGGACGATTCTTCAGCGGGCCGAGCGGGAACGCAGCCGGCTGGGATGTCCTTGATCAACAGACGGTTTGGCTTTGGCCTCAGGTGATGATCGGCACAGCCGGCCTTTCAAATCATGCTGTCTCAACCGGGCAAGCCATTACGGCCCCGGAATTCGATCAGTTGATGGCGCTCTTTGCGCCTTTTGAAGACCAGCCCTCTGTGGCCATCGGCCTGTCTGGCGGTCCCGACAGCATGGCCTTGGCTCTCTTGCTCAAGGAATGGATCACCGCCAGGGGCGGTCACCTTAGGGCCTTGACTGTCGACCATGGCCTAAGAGAAGACTCGGGTGCCGAGGCCCGTTGGGTCGCCGCGCGCATGGCCGAAGAGGGGGTCGATCACGATGTTCTCCCTTGGAAAGGGGAAAAACCCAACACCGCAATCCAATCTGCTGCTCGACAGGCGCGCCATCGTCTTCTCACCGACTTTTGTTCCCGCCATGGCATTTTGCACCTCGTAATGGCCCATCACCTAGACGATCAGGCCGAAACTCTCTTGCTGAGAGTTCGACAAGGCAGCGGGCCGGATGGCCTTGCGGCCATGGCCCCGATCCGGGACCTGGGGTCCTGCCGTCTGCTCCGACCCCTTTTGGGCGTGCCCAAGGTACGCTTGCTCGCCAGCCTCCAAGCCCAAGGCCAGTCTTGGGTGGAGGATCCCAGCAACAGGGATCAGTCCTTCGAGCGCGTACGGTTGCGCCAATGCTTGCCCGCCTTGGCGGATCAGGGGATGACCGCGCCGGGCCTGTCGGATCTAGCCGCCGCCATGGGGAAGACGCGCCATGTCCTGGACCGGGCAGCCGCTGCCAGCTTGGCCACCACTTGCCGATTGCATCCGGCCGGATTTGTCACCCTTGATCGGGCGCGATTTCTGGCACTGTCGCCTTTCCTGGCTCGGCGTGCTTTGGGGTTTTGCTTGGCTGCGGTGCGGGGGCGCCCCTATGGTCCCGGCCCAGACGCCATCGAGTCACTGTTCCGGCACCTGTCGGTGCACAAGCCAGGGTTCGCCAGCCAGCATGGCTGCTTGATTGGCTCATATAAGGATCAAATTCTTGTCTTTCGCGAGCCAGGCCGGACCGAGCGTCAAAGAGTGATCCCGGGCAATGCTCTTCTTTGGGATCATCGATTTCTGGTCAATTTGGCGGAAATGGGACCCCAAGAACCGATCTCAATCGGACCCCTTACCGCTCTGGGGGTGGATACTGTCTCCCACTGGACGAAAACCCACGAAAAATCGGCCCCAACCGGATCCTTGAACGGATCTTTGCCACCGAAGATCATTTGGCCTGCTTTGCCGGCTTTTTGGAGCAAAAATCAAAAAAGTGGTGATTATAGGCTTATTTCGGCGCCCCATTTGGGGTATCTTGAGGCTGGTTTTCCCCAAGGGTGGCTGACTTCCTGCCGATTTTTACCGGAAAGGGGGCCGTTAACCATGGCCTTTACGCTTGTTTAGGGCGTGTAGAGCATTATCTTGTAGGGAACGGATAGTTCTTAAACGCAGCGGTATTGCAGGGCTTTTTGACTAACTGTCGAGGTCATCTCTAGCACGTTCGGCCGCTTCGAATGTAATGAAGGATCGCAAAAGGTGAATTTTAGCCGGAACGCAGCACTTTGGATCATCGTCGTGCTGCTGCTTTTTGCCCTGTTCAATATTTTTCAGGGGACCTCGTCCCGTGGTCCGCAGCAGCAGCTGGCCTTCTCGGATTTTATGGATTCCGTGGAATCCGGTCAGGTTCGCGATGTTAAGATCCAGGGGCAGCAAATCTCCGGCCAATATACCGACGGCCGTGATTTTAAGACTTATGCGCCGGCGGACTCCAACCTGGTGCCCCAGCTCCGCGACCATGGTGTGCGCATTGATGCGGCGCCCGAGGAAGAAACCAGCGCTCTGGTGCAGATTCTGATTTCTTGGTTCCCCATGCTGCTGCTGATCGGCGTGTGGATCTTTTTTATGCGCCAAATGCAGGGCGGCGGTGGCAAAGCCATGGGTTTCGGCAAGTCCAAGGCACGTCTGCTCACGGAAAAGCTGGGCCGTGTTACCTTTGAGGATGTGGCCGGAATTGACGAGGCCAAGGTCGAACTCCAAGAGGTGGTGGAGTTCTTGCGTGATCCGCAGCGCTTTCAGCGTCTGGGCGGCAAGATTCCGAAAGGTTGCTTGTTGGTGGGCCCGCCGGGTACGGGTAAGACCCTCTTAGCGCGCGCCATTGCCGGCGAGGCCAATGTGCCCTTTTTCACCATTTCCGGCTCGGACTTTGTGGAGATGTTCGTGGGCGTGGGTGCCAGCCGCGTGCGTGACATGTTTGAGCAAGGCAAGAAAAACGCGCCTTGCATCATCTTCATCGACGAGATCGACGCGGTGGGCCGCCACCGGGGCGCCGGCCTGGGCGGCGGCAATGACGAGCGCGAGCAGACCCTGAACCAATTGCTGGTGGAGATGGATGGCTTTGAGGCCAATGAGGGCGTGATCCTGATCGCCGCCACCAACCGACCGGACGTCTTGGATCCGGCCTTGCTGCGGCCGGGTCGCTTTGACCGTCAGGTGGTTGTGCCCAATCCGGACGTTCTGGGTCGGGAGAAGATCCTCAAGGTTCACATGCGCAAAGTACCCCTGGCGCCGGATGTGAATGCCAAGACCATTGCGCGGGGCACCCCCGGCTTTTCAGGCGCGGATCTGGCCAATCTGGTCAATGAAGCCGCACTGTTGGCCGCCCGCTCCAACAAGCGTGTGGTCACCATGGCGGATTTCGAAAATGCCAAGGATAAGGTCATGATGGGGGCCGAGCGGCGCTCCATGGTTATGACCGAACATGAAAAGGAAATGACTGCCTACCACGAGGCGGGGCATGCCTTGGTCGGTGTGTTCGTGCCGGGCAACGATCCCTTGCATAAGGTCACCATCATTCCCCGAGGCCGGGCCCTGGGCGTTACCATGAACCTGCCCGAGCGGGATCGACTGAGCATCAGTTTCCGGGAAATCAATGCCCGCCTGGCCATGATGTTCGGCGGCCGGATTGCCGAGGAAATTATCTACGGCAAGGAAAATGTCACCACCGGCGCGGCCAACGATATTCAGCAGGCCACAAACATGGCCCGGGCCATGGTCACCGAGTGGGGCATGAGCGACAAGCTGGGCCGCCTGCGCTACAACGACAATCAGGAAGAGGTCTTTCTCGGCCATTCCGTGGCCCGCAATCTCACTGTTTCCGGGGCCACCGCCAAGATGATCGACGAGGAGATTCGCCGCATCATCGAGGAGGCGGAGACCAAGGCCCATGAGGTTCTGACCAAGCACATTGATGATTTGCATGCCGTGACCAAGGCTTTGTTGGAGTACGAAACCTTGAGCGGCGATGAGGTGAAGCGGATCCTTGATGGCGAGACCATTGACCGGGATGATGAGACCGATTTTGACGGTGGTCGCTCTTCGGTGCCCACCAGCGGCTCAGCGAAAAAAGACCCTAAGGATAACCCAGGCGGCTTTGAACCAGAGCCCCAACCCGGTAGCTAAGGTCAGGCGTTTAACTTAAATGTCTCAAGGCCATAGGCCTTGACGCAGAATGTTAAGGCCGAGCAAGAAAAAGACCATCAGCACGACCGACTGAAAGCGTTGCGCATCCATGCGCTTGCGGATCATGGCGCCGATTTGGAAGCCGGCTATGGTCGGCAGCACCATCAGGGCGGACAGGGGAGCGACCTCCCCATCCAGCAAGCCGTGATGCCAAAAGCCAGCCGCCAAAGGCAGGGTTCCCACTAGGAGTAGAAGGCCCGAGGCCCGTACGAACTCGTCTTTTCCCACCCGGCGGGCCAGCAGGTAAATTACCATCGGGGGCGCCCAGATGGCGGTCAGGCCGCCGAGCAGGCCGGCAAGCGCACCAGCTACGGCTTGTGCCGGCCTGTCGTACCGTGCGGGAAGGCGGGGTGGCTGGGCCAGCAGACTGCTGGCGGAAAAGAGTATCACCGCTGACCCCAGGATGACCAGAAGAGTACCTTTCGATACCTGGGCGGTGATAGATGTAGTGAACCAGAGTACCACGATCAAAAAAACGGCAAAGATCCAATAATCCTTTAAGGCGCGCCGTGTCTCGCCCATGCGCCACACCTGCCAAACGTTCGATAACATGGCGGGAAACACCACCAAGGGAATGGCGATCCTGGGGTCGATGGCCTGAGAGAGAATGCCGATGGCAGTCATCGGAAGCCCCAAACCTACCGCTCCCTTGACTGTGCCCGCCAGCAAGAAAGTGCCTGAGGCCAACACTAGCAAAAGTGAAATATCCGAAATGCTCGCCTGCCCGACCCAGCCCAATTGATAGACATGCGATAAAGGCAGGGCCGGCTTTGATTGGCAAGTGATTAAGGCGGGTCTTAAGATCAAGGTGCATAGTCTCGGCCGGTGCTCCTATCTACGTTGGGATCGCGATCTTACCCTGTGGCAAGCTGCTACGATTTTTGGACGAATCTGGCTTCTTAGGTACTAATTTCCAAAAGGGCTGATGTGGCCCGGCTCATTGTCAACTCTCAGAAGGCATACGTTCTTGAGCGAGCAGCATTCCAATCGACTAACGCTTTGCCCCCGTTCGGTAACTGTGCGCAGCGTAGGCGGCGAGGATGTGCTGCCGCTGGCAGGAGGGCCGCTTAGCTTTGAGCGTTGCGAGGCGGTTTGGCGCGAGGGTACGACCGTGCGGGAGAGGGCCGCGTTGCCCTTGCAGCGGGTCGTCGACTGGGCCGAATCCCGCGGCTTGGGCGATCAAGCCCGTTGCCTTTTGGATCGCTTAAGCCGCCCGCGGGCGCCGTTTGCCGGTCTATCCCTATCGCACGCTCGGATCATGGCCATCGTGAATGTAACGCCGGATTCCTTTTCCGACGGGGGGGATCGGCTGGACCGGTCCCGTGCCATTGCCGATGCCCTGGAGATGTGGGAGGCGGGCGCCGACATTTTGGACGTGGGCGGTGAATCCACCCGACCTGGGGCCTTGCCAGTGTCCTGTGCTGAAGAAATTGACCGGGTGTGTCCGGTCATTGAGGCCTTAAGCGCGGCGGGCGCCAGAGTGTCCGTGGATAGCCGTCATGCAGAGGTGATGGCCGCGGCCCGCAAAGCAGGTGCCGGGGTCATCAATGATGTGACCGCCCTAACAGGCGATTCTGAGGCTTTGGCCGTCGCTGTGGAGAGTAATCTTCCGGTGATCCTTATGCACATGCAGGGTGAGCCGCAAACCATGCAGAAAAACCCCAGCTACGTCGACGCGCCCCTGGATATTTTCGACTATTTGGAAGGCCGACTCGAAGCCTGCGCGGCGGCGGGGCTGCCGCGCGAAAAAGTCATCGTGGACCCGGGCATCGGGTTTGGCAAAAATTTGGCGCATAACCTGCGTGTTCTGGATCACATGGGGCTTTTTCATGGCTTGGGCTGTGGGGTTCTGTTGGGGGCGAGCCGTAAGTCTTTTATCGGGCGATTGTCCGGTGGGGCGAGCGCGCCCAAGGACCGTTTGCCGGGGTCCTTGGCGGCGGCCCTGGCGTCGCTAGCTCGCGGCGTCCAGCTTTTTCGGGTTCACGACGTTGCCCAGACCCGGCAGGCCTTGGACGTATGGCAAGCCATTTGTCAGGGGGGTGAAAATAAGGTATAAAAGATAATTCTAAAATAAATTTAGCTTAAGATAGAAGAACGAACTTTTAAAAACCAACCAGAAACATATTGCGACTATTTTGAAGCGCTCTATTAATGGGATCCAGCATGAAACGAAAACTATTTGGCACCGACGGCATTCGCGGACGGGCCAATCAAGAGCCCATCACGGCCTGCACCGCTTTGGCCATTGCCCAGTCGGCGGGCATTGAGTTCCGCCGGGGCAACCATCGTCACAAGGTGGTCATCGGCAAGGATACCCGTCTGTCAGGCTACCTATTGGAGCCCGCCCTCACCGCGGGGTTCATCTCGGTGGGTATGGACGTGGTGCTGCTGGGCCCCTTGCCCACACCGGCCGTGGGCATGCTGGCCAGATCCTTGCGGGCCGATCTGGGTGTTATGATATCGGCGTCCCACAATCCCTATCAGGACAACGGCATCAAGATCTTTGGGCCGGACGGCTACAAGCTGTCCGACGAGGTGGAAACTTCCATCGAAACACGCGTTATCAATGGCGGTGAAGACCTGGCCGCTTCCCTGGCCCCGTCCGAGCGCTTGGGGCAGGCCAAACGGCTGGATGACGCCCTAGGCCGCTATATCGAGTTTGTGAAATACACCTTCCCCCGGCACTTGCGCTTGGATGGCCTAAAGATCGTCGTCGATTGCGCCAATGGGGCGGCCTATAAGGTGGCGCCCAACGTGCTCTATGAATTGGGGGCCGAGGTGATCCCCCTTGCTGTGGAACCCAATGGCTTCAACATTAACCGCAATTGCGGCGCGACCAGCCCGTCGGCCATGTGCGAGGCGGTAGTGGCCCATGGAGCCGATCTGGGAATCGCCTTGGACGGCGATGCGGACCGTCTGATTTTAGCGGACGAGACCGGCCGGATCGTGGACGGAGATCAGGTCATGGCGCTCATTGCCACCTCCTGGGCAAAGCAGAGCCGTCTGGCCCGCGACGGATTGGTCAGCACGGTCATGTCCAACTTGGGGCTGGAGTATCACATGAAGGGACTGGGACTGGAGCTGATCCGCACCCCAGTCGGCGACCGCTATGTGGTCGAGCACATGCGGGCGGAGGGTTACAATATCGGCGGCGAGCAGTCTGGCCATATTGTCCTGAGCGACTATGCCACCACCGGGGACGGATTGATTGCCGCCCTGCAGGTTTTGGCGGTAATCGTGGAGCGGGGTGAGCGGACCAGCCAGGTATCCCGGGTCTTTGACCCCTTGCCCCAAGCCATGCGCAATGTG